>CACZPG010000042.1 GCA_902782965.1 uncultured Lachnospiraceae bacterium | reverse complement strand
CTTACGATGTAACGTTTTCAGGAGTTACATTAAATACTACAAAAGATACAACAGGAAATTATGTGGTAACAGAAACTACAGATGGATCTCTTACCATTTCAAAGCGTTCAGTTACACTTACTTCTGCAACAGCTAAGAAGGCTTATGATGGAAAACCGCTTACAAAAAATACGGTAACAGTAAGTGGAGATGGCTGGGCAAAGGGAGAAGGCGCAACCTATGATGTAACAGGAAACATTACTCTTCCGGGTAAAACTAATAATACATTTACATTTACTCTGAAAGACGGAACAAAAGCAGCTAATTATTCTATAGTAAAAAGAACAGGTATACTTACAGTTAATGATCGTGATGAAGAAGGTGAAAACAAGAAATTTGAAATTACCGTTGAAACAAATGGTGGTACGTTTACCTATGATGGAAAAGAACACTCAGTTGAGGGAATTAGTAATCTGACCGGTCCTATAGATAACGTGACCTTTACAGATAATGGAATAGACTTTGCATTAGATGGAGTTAAATATACTGTCTCAGGTCTCAGCGCATCTGTGAAGGGAACCGATGCAGGAACTTATACATCAGAAATTGCAGGAACACCGGTGGTTAAGGATGCAGATGATAATGATGTGACTAAACAGTTTAAGTTTATCAATGATCCCGGAACACTTACTATTGATAAGAGAAATGTGACACTGACCTCAGCGACCAGTAGCAAAGCATATGATGGAACACCACTGACTGCTGATGAAGTAACCGTAAGCGAAGGCAGTTTCGTGACCGGTGAAGGAGCAACCTATAATGTGACGGGTTCGCAGACTACTGTAGGAAGCAGCAATAATAAATTTACTTATGTTCTTAATGAAGGAACCAAGTCTGATAATTATAACATTACCACGGTAGACGGTATCCTTACAGTAACTAACAGAGATGCAGAATATGTTATTAAGCCTGAGGCTAAGAGTGATACTGTTCTGTACGACGGAAAACTTCATGAGATTAATGAGCTTGTAACAGATACCTTCGAAGTAGAGGGCAAGACCTATACAGTATCAGGTCTGAATGTAAACGGATCCGGAACCGATGCCGGAGAATATACAGTTAATGTAGTAGGAACGGCTGTGGTAAAAGACGAAGCAGGAAACGATGTAAGTTCTGTATTCAGCGTTGAGCCGGTTGCCGGCAAGCTTACTATCAGTAAGAGAAGAATTAATCTCACTTCTGCATCAGCCAGCAAAGAATATGATGGCAAGCCTCTTACAGCTGACACCGTGGATATGACCGGAGATGGTTTTATTGAAGGTCAGGGATGTACCTATAAGGTAACAGGTACAAGAACAGTTGTAGGTACCTCCGAGAATACATTTACCTTTACACTTGATGAGGGAACCAGGGCATTTAACTATGACGTCAGAGTTACCTATGGAACTCTTACTGTTAATAACAGAAATGCTGCATATTCAGTAACTCTTGTAGCAAATAGTAAGACAGAGACCTATGACGGAACTGAGAAGACAGTAACAGGTTATACTATAAATGGTGCAGCCGGTGTGGAAACCGAAGATGGAGTAGTGACTACCTTCACAGCTTCAAACGGAGGTACCTATACTATCAGTGGAATGAGTGCATCGCTCTCAAAGATTGAGGCTGGTGAATATACAGTTAATATAACCGGTACTCCTGTTATAAAGGACAGTAATGGAAATGATGTAACCTCTCAGTTTGCAATAACAATTGAGAAAGGAACTCTTAAGATAGAGAAAGAGACACAGGCTGAAATTGAGGAGACAATAACAGTTTCTGAAGCAACCGGCGAAGATGAGGAAGATGGTTCAATCAATGGACTTGATCCTTCTAAGACATATCAGTATTCGTCAGATGATGGAGAGACCTGGACAGATGTTGAACCTGGAGCAACCTCAATCAGTCTCAAGCCGGGAACCTACCTGATAAGATATGCAGGTGATGGAAATAACGAACCTGGAAAGGCAATAGAAGTTACTATTGAAGCTAAGATTCCGGAAGAGAATACTCCTACACCTACTCCGACACCTACACCTTCTGCAACACCTTCAGCAGAGCCGACAGCAACACCTGCTCCGACGGTAGCACCGACACCTACGGCAGCACCTACAGAGGCTCCACAGATAGATTACACTATGTCTGAGGAAGAGAAGAAGGATGCAGAATTAGGCCTGAATGCAGGACTTAAGGTTTCACAGAAAGGTTCATCTATCAATATCAGCTGGGGCAGAGTCGGAAGTGCAGATGGATATGAGGTATATGTTGAGACCTGCTCAAAGGATTTCGGTGATCCTGTAAAAACAATAGACAAGAATAAGATTCTGGATACATCAGTTACGAAGATCAACAACAAGAAGATCAATCTTAAGCAGAATTATAAGGTATATGTAGCAGCCTACAGAATTATTAACGGCGAGAAGGACGTAATCGCCAAGTCTATTACAGCTCATGTAGTAGGACGTAAGAATGCTAAATATACTAATGTTAAGAAGATCAAGCTTACAAAGAGCAAGTATACAATCAAGGCCGGCAAGACAGTTAAGATCAAGGCTAAGACAGTACTTGTAGATAAGAAGAAGAAAGAGCTTAAGAAGAATCACGAAGTTAAATTCAGATATGCAACCTCTGACAGCTCCGTTGCAACCGTTACTAAGAATGGTAAGATTAAGGGCGTCAGTGCAGGAACATGTGATATCTACGTATATGCAAGAAATGGCTTCGCTAAGAAAATAACTGTAACAGTTAAGTAACAATGTCAGAAGGACTATCGCAATTATCGCGATAGTCCTTTTTTATATAATAGGAAACTGCGTTTCCTATTATATAAAAACCGCTCCGCTAAGGATGCGTCTGTATGTTGCGCTTTTGTTGCTTTGGAGAGAGTAAACTAATCCTATATTAAAAGATAGCAAACTAAGTTTGATTTTTTGACATAGAAGAGAGGATAAGAAATGGCTTTAACATATGCAGAGATCCAGGAAAAAATAAAGAATAATCAGTGGTTTAATCAGCAGGAAAAGGAAAAATTAACTGAATTTGGATCTTTCCTTTTGAGTAATATTCTGGGGGCGCTCGACTCTGGAATCAGGCAGGACGATCCTGATGGAGCGCAGCTGATCCAGGAGCTTAATAATGACGCTTATGCCCAGACCATCATAGAGGTGTTAGATGCTAAGGACGAGGCTTCATATAACAAGCAGAAAGAAACCCTTGAAAGAATAAATGAAATACTTCATGAGAAATCTCTTGATTCAGGGAAAACAGTATATGAGATTCTCATGGATCAGATGAAATTCAGCAGTATTGAAGAGAGAAAGCAGAAGTTTGATATTCCTCTTTCAATGTTAAACAATATGCTGGATCTGAAAATCAATCTGACTGATCTTGAGGCGGATTATAATAAGAAGCATAATATAAATGATCCTGATGCTGCTCCCAAAGAAGTGAATGATGCCATCAATCTGGGGGTACCGGCCGGTTATGTTATAGTGAATGCTTTGGACGCACCGCTTCCTAATATGGGGGCGCCGGGATTTAACATGGGTGCACCAATGGGAGTTGAAGCTGTTCCCGGCATGGGTGGTAACGCAGGCGATGGTTTTGAGATTCCGGGTGATGATGCACCGCCTATAATTCAGGTTGAGAATAACAACATCAATAATAATATTAATAACAATATTAATAATGATAACAATGTCATTAATATCAATGAAATAGATAATGGCAATCAACCCGAACAGTTTTCTGATGATGTGAAGAAAGGATATAGTACATATTTCTATTTTAATGAATATGGAGAAGGCTTAAACGGTCTGGTAAAAGACCTTGAAGATATTAAGAAGAATCTCATAGAGAAGGGTCAGTCAAATCCGGAGGCCAATTTTGGTAAGCCTGATACAGAAGGTAAATCAAAATATCGTAAAATGACAGAGTCCCTTGAAGCAGCCATAAAGGCACTTAAAGAGAGAACCACGAAACCGGATGTGGTAAGGAAGGCGCTAAGCACGCTATATAAGGATTCGTTGGATTATTATAATAGCCACTGTGGACTGCTCTGGAAACCAAGAAAGGGTACAAAGGGAAGAGAAAGACTTGATATGTCAGACAAACTCACGGATATTCTTCCCGGTATGATAAATCTTCACGATACACTTCGTAATGGTGTAAGTTATACTCTTTCTGAAGATGGAAAAGTCCATGGAAATACCTCCTACAACACTGTGGAGAAGGATGTGAATCAGTTCTGCGAACAATTCGAGATCTTGGAGAAAGGCCCTGCAATAAAGGCTCAGACAAATATTAGAAGGGATAAATATCTATATGATCAGCTGAAGCAGAGATCTGATAATCAGGTTAAGCTCCGTAATAAGATTAAGAAGATGTCCAAGACCTTTGTAAAGAAATATGATTATACAATGGGAGCGGATTATTACCTTACGATAAAGAAGGGTATGAGTCTTTCTGATAAGGCTAAGTATGTTACGCTTAGAAAATATATGAATCAGGCATATCGTCCGGCTGGGACTGTTGATGAAAGCTTAGAAGTATTAAACAGTTTTAATCCTGAAAGTGTTAAGAAAGAGTATGAAGCGCTGGCAAAGAATCCTTTATTCATTGACTGTATGAAGAAAAATCCTAAGAACGGATTTTCAAAGTGGGATAAGATTGAAAAAGATACGGATAAACTCATAAGTGATTATAAAGCTGAACTTGACCAGATATCAGAAAGACGGAGAGATGCTCTTCCTAACAAATATCGATATATATGGTTTGATAAAAATGGAAAAACGGGTGGTTATTCTACTGAGGAACAAGTGTATAGAAAGCTTGGCAGAGTGCTAGCTCTTCAGATCATAACTTCGCCACAGGCACGAAATCTTGGAAGAGCAATTGCCATAGAAGGGACACACGAATTTGATGCATTTGCAGAGAATGTTTCAAAATATGTAAAGCAGCGTAATGTACTTAACAGATATGGTATAGATAGTAAGGCAGACCAAATTAAGCGCTGTCTGCAGGATGTTCAGTTAGGTGCTGAACTTCTTAAGGATTACAATGTTAAGAAGCAGGCACAGCTCAGAAATAAACAGCCGAATGTTCAAAAGCAGGCAAATCATAAT
>CACZPG010000041.1 GCA_902782965.1 uncultured Lachnospiraceae bacterium | reverse complement strand
GCTGTGGAAGCTTGTTATCAAGAGTCTCCTTAAGTGACTTGGTAGGATCAGCTGCTCCTGTAACACGCATAGCCTGATATACATAGGTACGACCTGACAGCGGATCTCTGATAGCACCACCAAGACAGGTTGCTGCTCCACCGAAAGGTTCAATCTCAGTAGGATGGTTATGTGTCTCGTTCTTGAAGGAGATCAGCCAGTCCTCTGTAATGATATTTCCATCTGCCTCTCTTATTTTAAGAGGAACTACAATGGTGCAGGCATTAATCTCATCTGATACATCCAGATCCTCGAGCTTGCCGTCCTTTCTAAGCTTCTTCATACCCATAAGAGCAATGTCCATAAGGCAGGTAAACTTATCATCTCTTCCGGCATTGATTTCAGCTGCATCCTCAAGATATTTCTTGAAAGCACCTTCAATTGCTTCCTTGTATTTACCTTCATCAAACTTAACGCTTGTAAGCTCAGTAGCAAATGTAGTATGACGGCAATGATCTGACCAGTAAGTATCAAGCACTCTTATCTCTGTCATGGTAGGATCTCTGTGCTCTTCATTACCGAAATAATTTCTTATGTGAAGGAAATCCTTATAGGTCATAGCAAGACCAAGTGAATCATAAAGCTTTCTGAACTCCTCCTCCGGCATAGTTGTATATCCGTCAATAACCTTTACATCATCAGGTTCATCATAAACGGCTACAAGAGTCTCTGGCTTGTCAGCATTGTCAAGTCTGGATTCAACCGGATTGATTACGTATTCTTCTATTGTCTTCTTATCTTCTTCAGTAAGTGTACCTGAAACAGCATAAGTAATTCCTGAACGAATAATCGGCTCTGCCTTCGGCTCAAGAAGCTTTACACACTGCTCTGCCGAATCTGCACGCTGGTCAAACTGTCCCGGAAGATATTCCATTGAAAAGACAAATTCCTCGTCTGTATGAGGGAATTCCTCCTTATATACAATATCAACAGGCGGCTCTGAGAAAACAGTTACGATAGCCTCTTCGAATACTTCATCGGAAAGATTCTCGACATCGTATCTCACAAGTTCTCTGACAGTAACGTCTGAAAGTCCGAGATATGCTCTGAACTCATTTGTCAGCTCATCTGCCCTTACACTGTAGTCCGGTCTCTTCTCCACGTAGATTCTTCTTACACTCATGATGATCTCCTTTTATATAAATATATGATTTGTCACTTATTACCTGTTTCGAATAATTTCGAAATCCTAATTACATTTGAAAACGTAATTACTTATGTATCTTCTTAATAATACGGAAAATGGTTATGTTCTGATAGATAAGCGGATCATCCTGCATGAAAAAGATGATTCCGTCAGATGGGGATCTGACCTCACTCAGCATATGTCCATCCATTGGATCTACTATTTCTCCCAGAAGGTCTCCCTTCCTGACCTCAGAATTGATCCTGGTCAGCCTTCTGAAGAAGCCGGCAGCATCAGACTTGACGCTGAGCATGTCTTCCTCATCCATAACCGTGGAAATATTTCCACCCATACTATTATATCTTATTATGCCCATTCTGGAAAGAAATCTCAGAACGGCGCTTACAGCCATCTCGGCATATTCTTCATGAATCCTTTCGGTTCCACCGGAATAAAGAGAGAAAGCTTCGGTTCCTGACATCTGCCAGTTATAATTAAGAGTCCCTTCTTCAAAAGAACGGGCTGTATTAAGCATTACGAAGGGCAGACCGAAAAGATTGGCGAGATTAGTACTCTCATGTCCGGTCTTCAGCATCCTTACATGTGGAATGAAACGCCCTCTCATGTAATACGAAGGAAACTGGATTCCATAGGAAAAGGTCTTCAGCTCCTGCATCAGTGAATATGCAAGCCTGCTGGTGGCCGGCCCCGCCGGATTCCCCGGGAATTCCCTGTTGATGTCAGAATCATCTGACAGCCAGTATTTATGGCTGGCATTGAGGGAACTGTAATTAACTGTTGGTACTACCATAACAGCTTTTCCCGGTACAATATCTCCCTCTTCTTCTATTTCAGCAAGAGCTTTGGAAAGACGGGAACAAATGTAGAGCTGCTGATGCTCATTTCCCCTCATAGCCCCTACTATAGCGGCACTGTGTTCCGCTCTGATAGGTTCGGAATAGGTTCCGGCCCCATAGACATATCCATAGATATTATGCTCTCCGCTGAAGGGAGTCTCGTAGGAAAATAAGATTTTCTGTCTCATGATTCACCTCCTACGATTCTTGCCAGAAGCGATCCCACCTCAATGGATGGATAATCTCTAATGGCAGTTACGACGCCGGTCTTAGGTGAAACGATCACTTCCTGATCAGAACCTGTAAGTACATCCACTACCTTTCCGATCTTCATACCGGCATCCACTCTTTCATGTATCTTGACATTTGGAATGAATATTCCACTGGTTTCCGAATTGATATAGGTCATCTGATTATCATAGGCCACCATCGGACCTTTAACATTCTTAACCTCTCCATCCCACATATCCATAAATTTCATTAATGCGAAGATTCCGTCTACCAGACGATTACCTGCATTCTGGTCTATACGGTATGCTGAACAGGACTCTGTGACACAGGAAGCAACACCTCTCTTATTCAGCTCATATACAAGGCTTCCACCCTTAACCTGAGTAGAGGGATGAACCCATACCATGTCACTATTCAGTTTTGATGCATAAGGCATTACCTTATCTACCACATCATCATTCAGTCTGATCTGTAATATCTCATCGAGATACAGATTACTTCCATGAATATCCAGACAGAATTCCGTCTTAGGACCATCATTACTGCTGATTATATCATCCATGAGACAGCTTGCTGCATATTCACCAATTGCCCCACTCTTCGCTCCCGGAAAGAGCTCATTCATATCAAGCTCCGAACCCGGAATTTCCCTGGTCTTCGCTTCCATTGCCAAAGGATTAATGGCAGGATAAATATCAACTATTCCCTTCAGACTCTTATAATCTTCCTTAATCCTTCTGGTTACTTCATAACATACATACTGACCCTGAAGCTCATCCCCATAAATACCGGAAACAAGACTGATACGTCTCTCATTTCCGGTAATAACGTCAGGAGTCAGTCGGTTCTTCTTAATCTTGAGAACCTCGTTTACCATGAGATTGACTCTCGCTATCGTCTCTATCATATTGTAATCCCCTGTCTGAATGTTCTTCTCTACTTCATTTCAGCGATAGTAACATTACTTTATTATCATTTCCCTCGCACTGGCGATAATGGTATCGGTAATATCCTCACCACCGAGAAGCCTTGCAAGTTCCATAACTCTTCCCTCTTCATCAAGAGGTTTAATAGAAGTAAGCGTCTTATTACCTTCAACTTCCTTACGAATAACATATGCATGATCGGCGCGGGCTGCTATCTGTGGTAAATGCGTTATCGCAATCACCTGTCTGGTCTCTCCAAGCCTCTTCATCATATTTCCCACCTTCTGAGCCGTGATACCGCTGATACCGACATCTATTTCATCAAATATAAGCGTCGGAGTGTCATCAGCTTCAGAAACAACTGACTTAATTGCCAGCATAATTCTGGATAATTCACCACCTGATGCAGTATCTACAAGTGGTCTCATTTTCTCACCCACATTAGTGGAGATCATGAACTCTGCCTTATCAGCTCCATTTGATCCGGGCTCAGCTTCTTCGAAACTCATTTCGAATCTGACATCATTGAAGTTCAGTTCCTTCATGGCATCTGCCACTACCTTTGTCAGTTCCTTCGCAGTCTTCTTTCTTTCCTTGGTAAGCACACTGCATTTGCTGATAAGCTCAGATTCAGAAGCAGCAAGATCTTTCTTAAGTCTTGCCACAGTATCATCATAAGACTCAAGTTCTTCCAGTTCACCCTTAAGATCTTCCAGTGTCTTCTGAACTGATTCAATACTGTTTCCATATCTTGACTTAAGTGTATTGATAAGATTCAGTCTGTCTTCTGTCTCTTTAAGAACCTCCGGCT
>CACZPG010000040.1 GCA_902782965.1 uncultured Lachnospiraceae bacterium | reverse complement strand
GCAGTGAAGATTCCTCAGGCAGTTGAAGAAATCAGAACAGCTCCTGTAGTTCATGACACTGTATGTGATAAGGATGAAATGGAAGCAGTTGTGAAGAAATTCCTGAATATTTAAGTAATTCTACAATAATATTTTATATACGTTATGTAAACTAATAACAGTAGTTCGTTTGTGCCTTCCTACTATAAAAATACCAGGACTGACAGGGCGCAGTTTTTGTGCCCTTTTTCAATGATAAAGAAAGGAACCTTCGGGATATGTATATATTAAAAGTAAAGTCAACCTTCGACAGTGCACATTTCCTTAAAGGATATGAAGGGAAATGTGCTAATATACACGGACACAGATGGGTCGTGGAAATCGAAGTCAGCAGTGAGTCAGTTGAAACAGAGGGGACTCAGAGGGGCATGGTAGTTGATTTCGGAATCCTCAGAGATGACCTGAAACATGTGACTGAGAAGATGGATCATACACTTATATATGAGCTGGGCAGCCTGAAAGCTTCGACAGTTCAGGCTCTGGAATCTGAAGGCTTCGCTCTGTACGAGGTTGGTTTCAGACCCACAGCTGAAAATTTTGCGAAATACTTCTATGGCATTATGAAGGAGAAAGGTTACAGTGTTCTTCGGGCAGGAGTTTATGAGACACCGGAAAACTATGCCTGCTATGAGGAATGCAGACAATAACAGTAAGAATCAATAAAAGAAAATGAAGACGGAGTAATAACTGTGTTTTATAAAGTAGCTGAACATTTTGTGAGTATAAACGGAGAGAGCAGATTTGCCGGTGAACTGGCTGTGTTTATCCGTTTTGCAGGATGTAATCTGAGCTGTACCTATTGTGATACGGCATGGGCGATAGCAGATACTGCGCCTTATACTCAGATGAATCTTGAAGAAATAATTGAATATGTAGACGATAGCGGAATAGTTAATGTGACCCTGACAGGGGGAGAGCCGCTTATACAGGATGGCATTAACATTCTTATTGACAAGCTGATAAAGAATGGCAACAGAGTAGAAATAGAAACTAACGGTGCTGTTTCACTGAAGGGTGTCATGGAGGCCGGAGATTATGGAGACAGGCTTTCCGTAACCTTGGATTACAAATGTCCCACAAGCGGTATGGAATCCAGCATGATAATGGATAATTATGATTATCTGAGACCATATGATAATGTGAAATTTGTGGTCGGCTCGAAAGAGGATTTGGATAAGGCGGCACAGATAACAGACAGTTATAAGCTGAAGGACAAGGGCGTTAACATTTATCTGAGTCCTGTGTTCGGAAAACTGGCGCCGGTTGAAATAGTTGAATATATGAAAGAAACCGGAATGAATGGTGTTAAGCTTCAGCTCCAGCAGCACAAATTCATATGGGATCCGAATCAAAAAGGCGTGTAAATACAGAAGAAATAATAAAAGAAAGAGAAGTGAACGAAATGGCAGTAGATCAGGCAAAAATCAGAGAGCATATAAGAGGAATACTGGAGGCTATCGGAGAAGATCCGGACAGAGAGGGACTTATAGAGACTCCCGACAGAGTAGCAAGAATGTATAGTGAGATTTTTGAGGGTGTGGGTTATACTAATGACGAAATAGCTGACATGTTCAACAAGACCTTTGATGCTCCTGCTAATGGAGATATGGTACTTGTTAAGGATATAGAGATATTCAGTTATTGTGAGCATCATATGGCCCTCATGTATGATATGAAGGTTGCTGTAGCCTATATTCCGAGGGAAAGGGTTATAGGTCTCAGTAAGATTGCAAGAATAGCTGAAATGGTAGGTAAGAGACTCCAGCTTCAGGAACGTATAGGAACGGATATTGCCTATATCATGGAGAAAGCTACGAAATCTCCGGATGTGGCTGTTATCATTACCGGAAAACACAGCTGTATGACAGCCAGAGGTATCAAGAACAGTCCGTCTTCTACACTTACCACTACATTCAGGGGAGCTTTTAAGGATGACAGAAATCTTCAGGACAGAGTTCTCAGACTTGTAGAAATGAAGACCTTACAGGCAATTGACAATTGATTGATAATTAATTGAT
>CACZPG010000039.1 GCA_902782965.1 uncultured Lachnospiraceae bacterium | reverse complement strand
GCAAGGGAATTGACCTTTACTTCAAAATCGTCAGAACGTGAGGTCAGAATTACCGGAGCCTTGGTTCCTGTAATAAGATTTCCGTTCGTACCCTTAGTAAAATGAACCATAGCTTTATACAGAATATTTCCGGCATGAATATCCGGGAAGAGTAAAACGTCAGCATCACCGACAATCTTTCTTCCTGTTGCTCCCTTATGAGAAGCCGCCTCCGGGCATGTAGCAAGATCCAGTGAAAGAGGACCGTCAACTATACAGCCGGTTATCTCACCGTTCTCATTCATTTTAGTAAGCTCATCTGCTTCAACTGTAACCGGCATCTTAGGATTAACAACCTCAACTGCAGCCAGTGGCGCAACCTTCGGATTATCTATTCCACATGCGTTACAGATTTCTACTGTATTTCTGATAATATTAGCCTTGTCCTCAAGTGTAGGGTATGGGACAAATGCAACATCTGTCAGGAAGAGCAGATGATCTACTCCTTCCATTTCAAATACGCAAACATGTGAAAGGGGACGGCCTGTTCTGAGACCAACCTCTTTATTCAGAACACTTCTGAGGAAATCCTTGGTATCGATAAGGCCCTTCATATACATATCTGCCTTACCACTTGAAACAAGCTTAACAGCTTCTATGGATGCTTCAATAGGATCCTTAACATCGATAATCTCATAATCCTTTTCGTTCATGTCAAGTTCCTGCATAATCTCAAGGATTTTGTCCTTATCTCCTACCAGAACAGAGTCTGCTATTTCTCTTTCCTTAGCAGCCTTTACCGCCATCAGAACTTCACTGTCCTGTGCAACTGCCACAGATACTTTCTTCTTATCAACCTGAGACAGCTTCTTTAAAAGATCATCAAAATTCTTACTCATAATTTCTCCTTTTAAGTCACTTTATTCTTCATGCATAATTATAAATGCACGGAAATGACCAAGACATAATTTATCACAATTATCTGCTAATTTCAAATACCATGAAATAAGATAAACCTGTTAATCAGACATCTCATTATTTATCAGAGGAATTCTGCTTATCCATTACCAGTTCAGCAACTACAGGTGCTAAGGTAAGAAGCAGTGCGATAACAGCAAGCATCTTATCTGTATTTCCCTTTCTCAGGGCTTTGATATAAGCAGACTTAATATCCTTACGTTCTCTCTTTTCAGCTTTCTTAGCCGCCTTCTTCGCAGCCTTTGCAGCCTTCTTTGCTTCTTTTCTGGCTATACTTACTGCTTTCTTGGCAGTTCCTACTCCGTTCTTCTCCATATACATTCTTCTCCTTCTGTAATTAACGAATCACAAATACCGTCTCTATTAAATCCCTAGTAGCCTAATGAATCATTTACAAGAATTACATGGATTCTGCCTTCATGTCTGGAGAATCTTGTAATAAGGAACTGACAGCAGATCGTGTCAGGTGATTTGCAGTTCATGCAGGAACCGGTCTTGGCACAAGGAGTCGACAATCCGAAGCGCTGTGCATTAATTGGAGCTGCTACATTTCTTGCTCTCTTCATTGCCCCATCCACATCATCACAGATCTTGTTCATACCCACGATAAATATAACCTTCTTAGGTCCCTGAGCTATAGCAGAAACACGATTTGAATTACCATCAATATTTACAATGACTCCATCCTCCGTCATGGCATTTGCACTTGCCAGGAAGAAGTCTGCATCGTAAGCTGCAAGCATAGCTGCTCTCTTATCTTCAGCTTTATCACGGTCAATGAAATTATAATTACCATTCTTAAGGGCTTCAACGAGACCAATCTCATGAGCGCTCATAGCGCCGCCCATTGCGATGGAGGAACCCTCAGGAATCAACTCGAGAGCCTGCTTCAGCGCCGATTCTTTACTATCTGCATAGTAACCTTCCATATTCCTGGATTTAAGCCCCTTAATAACTTTCTGTGCCAGAAGTTCATTTCTCTTATAAATATTCTCGTTCATATATAACCTCCTGTTATCTATATTTATCAATCAATATAATCCATCCTTAAAAGCATTTCAAAAACTATGCCAGCATCTCCAGCTCCATGAGAAACATCTCATAAGCATCATCTTCCCACTGCAGCAGAGGTGCATTCTCTCCACCACCGTTAGTGCTTCTTCTCATGGCAGCGTAGGAGGACTCTCCAAATTCAAGAACATCCAATTCAAACAACTGAAAACCTGCTTCTCTGCTTATCAGGCAGAAATCTGACAGAGGAGTTGTTGAATTTCTGGTTGCCAGAAGCTTCTCCTTCAGAACGGAGTCTTCTATTGCCGCTTTCTTTAACTGCTCTAATATTTCACCTGTATCCATAATCCAAATACCTCCTTAGATCATACAGCCTACTTATTATTCATCTGCATCAGCAATCCTCATTTGTTATTAGTTAAGTTTTATTACCTTCAGACTGTTCAGTCTGTACTTACCATTCTTAAGCTTTTTGAAGGTTGCCTTGTACGTTCCTTCAGATCTCTTTTGTCCCAGATTTTCTTCAGCTAAAGAATCATGCAATTCGTATTTAATCTCCAGCTTCTTATTATTATACTTTGCTGACTTCGTAACTATATATCCGCTGAAGCCTTCTCCTCCGCCATTCAAATGTAATCTGGATTTGTCAGTATACAAATAATCTGTATATTTCTTATTCTTCTTAAACTTAAAGGATGTGATTGCAGAATAAAACTTATTAACTTTCTTAATGCTGTAATTAACATCTTTGCCGTACTTAGGATCTAACTTATCTCTATATAGCATGAGTAATGTTGCATAATTACCTTTCTTTACATTTTCGGCTAAATCCTTGCTGGTCAGATTCCTTCGGCTTCCGGAAATATAAGCCAGGATTGTACTTAACTCACCCTTGGAGAAACCTCCCTGAATCATATCCTTATACTGGCTCTCTTTCAGAATCTTCATCTTGCCGGCAGCATCAACGTTCTCAGTCCTGACAGAACCTGAGAAAGCCACAGTAAGAATTAACGTGGCTAATATCACGACTGATATAATTTTCTTAATCTTTGATCTCATCATTTTTCCTCCTGTAAATCATTTCATAAATGAGATTCTATTAATACGGGAAATTACCCGTACCATTTACCGGTGTTTCAGTTGTATCTATCGATATCCCCTCTCTATGAAATGTAAAGGTCATTTTGATCTCATACCTTTAATCATTTCAATAGTTTCAATATCTTCAGCTGTAAGCTTAACATTAGCAAGATACTCATTTCCATCAGTTGCTTTAAACTTTACCTCCATGACAGAACCTTCAGTAATCCCTTTATTTGCAACAGCCTTCAAAAATTTCCCAAACTTAGGATGCTGTTGTCTGAAGATACTTAATCTGGATGCAAACTGCATCATATCCATAGGATTCATCTGTTTTTTCCTCTCTTGTTCATTTATAAAAGCATATTACCGAAAGCATTACCATATAACATATTGTTTTCGGGATCATAAGCATGCCTGTCTTCGGCTTCTCCTTACCCCAGATTGCAACCGGAATATAGAAACAGAAACTTAATATCGTAGTTATTATAATTACAATGTAAAAGGTATCAGGAAGATTTCCTGCATAATTAATTACATTTATGAATCCAACTACTGTAAATATTCCAATTATCACAAAAGGAACATTCCTTATAATTGCCCATTTCCGGTTCGGCTCCTTCGAATACCATCTGTTCATGGGGAGCAGCAGTATTATTATTCTGATTATTGTCAGATACAGAATTGCCTTCTCAATAGAATAATTATACTCACTTTCATGGTACTCCAGCGAATCCCCCATCGCGATAAGGATGTTATAGAAAATTGTCATCGTAATTGAAGAAATGAGACTCCCCAGACCGAAGAAGAAATCCTTCTTCCACAGATTACCACGGAAATCCACTATAATCCTCGGTATCAGGTGAAAGGCATCACCACCCGCCAGAAGAACTACCAGCATGAAACCAAATCCATACCTCAGCATATTTATCCTGGAGTCTGTAATAAGGGTGTCTTCATATTTGCCCTTCAGGATGACGCACAATATGACCATGTATATCAGATAAATGAGACAGAACAAGCCCTCCCCCAGCCTTGCGCCGAGAGGTCTGTCAATTATAATTGAATTTTCATTATTATTATCTTTCAAATATATTATCTCCTGAAAAAGCTCAACCCAAATTATACACTACAAATGAAAAAATCTCTATCTACAAATGTAAATAGAGATCATAAGAGGCGACTGCAGGATTCGAACCAGCGATCAGGGAGTTGCAGTCCCACGCCTTACCACTTGGCTAAGTCGCCATATTTATTTGTAAGCTCCCCGAGTTGGGCTCGAACCAACAACCCCTCGGTTAACAGCCGAGT
>CACZPG010000038.1 GCA_902782965.1 uncultured Lachnospiraceae bacterium | reverse complement strand
TGAGATGGAACCGGCGGCTCTGAAAGGGCTTCTTGAGGAGTGTTTTAAAGCCATTGGTGACCCTGACAAAACACCTCAGGAAAATGCGAGAAATACCGGTCGTATCCATAATAAGGCTATGGACAAGATTATGGCTCTTAAGGTTCCCGATGTTGATGAGATAAAATCTGTAGCTGATCTGGAGAAGAGAAATGCTCTCGAAAATGGTTTGTCTCTGATGCAGATAGACTGTTCTCAGGACTTGCAGAATCTGAAGGATCACCCTACTGATATATCCATAAGAGAAGCATACTATGAAGGAGCCGGAGGAATGGTTTCCATGGAGACCAAGTTCGGCAAATGGGGTACTTATTCTCAGGCATTACCAACATTTCGTAATCACATATTTGAAGCTGACAAATACTCCAGCAAAAGTAGGGCGGAAGCATTTTATCAGTATAAGAACTATCTGAAAGAATTTAAGGGTAAGACTGTAGATGAGCTTCCACTGGGTACAGCCGGTTACAGTTCAAATATGTTGAGTCTGGGTATTCTGTCCTATGGACAGTTTATAAGAGATGGAAAGAGTTTTTCTAACCCGGAGCATGATGCATATCTGAATGGAGAAGCTGATACCTGTCCGGGACAGGATAAGCTTCAGCAGATTTTTAATAGCATCAAAGAACAGACTGATGAAGTGGCAAAAGGTACCTATACGAAAAGTATGAAGGAACTCACTCAGAAGAACATGGCGCTGGCTACAGCTTCTGTTCCCGATTTTGATGGTAATACAGCGGATCTTCTGACACTTCCGCCTGAAACCCAGAGCAAGATGATTCAGGCATATCATGCCACTTTTGGAATGGTATATAACAGAACTCTTCTCATGGATATGATAGATGCCCAGTGTGATCCATTTGATTTTATATATACTGGCGATGATAAGACTATTCGTGGTGCTACGGCTGATAAATATAAGAACTATAGTCCTCAGCAGCAGGAGAAGGCTATGATGCTTGAAACCATGCGTGCGGTTATCAAGGATCCAAGAGGAGTAAACTGCTCGTTTCTCTCAAAGATTGGTTCTAATTATACAGTACCTGCTCCTGTGAATGTAAATAATCAGATCAGCAGTATAAATCTTAATGATACATTTGACTATATTGATGCCTCTGACTATCTGGGAGCTCCGGAGCTGGATGGAGATATCTATAATGTCGGAAAAGATGTGAAGAAATATATTGAAAGCTTCTTTGAAAGTCAGGAAGGTATCCTTAAGAAAAACAAAATAGATATTTATGATGCCATACTCATTGGAGACAGAACTCTGAACGAGATATATGAGGAACGCTATGCGGACAGATTTCCTGGAATAAATGATGAAACAAGGGAAACTGTTATGTGCTCCATACTTGCTGCTGAAAGCTTCGATCCGGAGACGCCAATCTATGCTACTGCATTATCTTCAAATAGTCTGGGACAGGTGACAAAATCAGTTGTTCCGTTTACTTTTAGTGGAAAAAGCATGGTACCCGGCCAGGACAGAATCAAAAATAAAGAAGAAATAAAACAGAAGTGCCAGCAGGCATTTGAAAGAAGAACCGCCCTGGGAAGTAATCTGGAGGCGGCTTCAGCTGATGCCCTGAGAAGAGCCGAGGAAAGCGTTTTTCAGACTGAAGAGAGACCTGAACTAAATCCATATAATATGCGTCTTATAAATATCAGACAGCGTGCAGCACTGGTGGAGCCTTCTTCCAAAGAGTTCCTGAGACGCACACTTCTTAAAATGGATGAGCTTAATCAGGATGGAGAGCTTGATCAGGCCCTTCATAATTATAACGTGTATACTCGTGCTTCAAAGATGACTGATAATCCTGAGCTTAAGGAGCGTTTTAAGGCTGAGGCTGAGAAAATCATGTCCAGCACGCCTCTTGCTGATTATGAGAAATATTTCCAGGGACTTGAGTATGCTTATGGACTTAAGGGTACTAAAACTCCGGATAAAATGCCTGCAGAACTCCACAGCTTCTTTGAGGCAAATACCGGACATGTAATTCCGGGATTTGTTACGACAAATGATCTGGAAACAACTGCCTCCTATCGTCCAAGAGAGATAGGAATAGAATTCAATGAAGTTAATGACATTCAGAAGATTGATAATCTTATAAATGATGTATACAAGGTTGCTAAATTTATTCCGGAGAAGAATGGAGATGTTAACCAGTTTATTCTTGTAGGCGGAATGACTCTTAAGGAACATTTACAGAGACGGCTGGGTGATGATTACAGTCCCAATATGGCCGGAGAGGACAGAGGTAAGATCCTCATGGATGCTATGCGTGCAGGTGTTCCTGTAGATTTTTACGTGGCTGATAGTAGAAAGAGCAATTCACTTGCGGTGTCGAATATACCTATCCATGTAGTTCCTTTAGGCTTCAGCTATTCAAGTATACGTGAAGACAGACTGGCAGAGCAGAAGGCTGCATTTGATAAGGTGGTAGGTAATCGCCCTAAGGAAATTAGTAACGAAGAAGATTTTATCAGACGAGAAGCACGTCTCGAGAAGCATGCCCAGCGTGATTATGATAATTACTGGAAAACTGAGCATGTAAGAACTTCGGATAAGGGTACCGGTTCCACACTCTGGGCCATGTATGCAAAGTATTATCCTGAAGGAGAACCAAAGGTTGGAAAGCCGCTTCCCGGCAAGATGACTGATGAAGAAGCAGAACAGCTGGCGGCAGCTATCCGTCCTATCAGAATGGTGCCTATTAACTATGTTCTTGAACGACTTGCCACAGAATCTCTTCAGCGTATAAAAGAGGGACTGCCCGGCTATAGTCTTGAAGAGATGGTAAGTGTAAATGCGCTTTCTGACAGAAAACAGTTCTATGCAGATGAATTCAAGCGTATCTGTGCCGAAAATGATGTGGAAGCCTATTATAAGAATGTCAAAGAAGGCGTAGATGCGATGGTTGAGATAG
The DNA here is from genome assembly GCA_902782965.1 of uncultured Lachnospiraceae bacterium. Classification (GTDB taxonomy): domain Bacteria; phylum Bacillota; class Clostridia; order Lachnospirales; family Lachnospiraceae; genus Eubacterium_Q. The sequence continues at coordinate 853 of CACZPG010000038.1, read as the reverse complement.
CTTATAACAACAACATTCTTATGGATGCTGTTGAAAGTGACGCGGCCATGGAAGAAGCCTTCCTGGGAAATAGTCTTGCACTTACCGGTGCTATCCTTGACAGCAAGCAGGAGCTGGAGCAGGCGAAAGGTCTGAATTTCCAGCTGAAAATAGGGCTCTTTGAGAATGAGAAGGAGGCTGTAGATTATTATTACAAACTTGGTAATATAGCAACTATCGGAAAGACTGTTCAGCAGAAGAAGGCCTTTGAGCGTAAGATTGCTTCAGGTTTTGATGACCTCAGCAGTGGTATAGGTGACTATCAGGAATATGAATTCATGAAGAATACTGTAGCTCAGAGGGTAATTACCGGACAGGATCCATTTGAAGATATGGCTATGAAGGTAAACTCTCAGGATGCTCTTCATAGTGATGATTTCATAGATAATGTACCGCTTCTTAAAGGTGAGCTGACAGATACCAATCAGGATGCAATGGACAAAATAGCTGAAGGTACATTTATGGACCGATATGATATAGACTATGAGAAGCTTCAGCAGGCAAAGGATGATGAAGACTACGAAGCTGCAGTAGACGCTATTGAAATAACTAACCAGGGAGATAAGTCTCTTAAGTATCAGAAGATGCTTTCGGATGCTCATAAGGTTGCTTTTGATAAACGTCTTGAGGAGTCCCGCGAGGATAGAAGGGACGCACTTACTATGGGCGAGGAAAGTGAGACCAAGTCCTATGCTATAGAACTTCAGTACGAGAATCTCTTCGGACCAATATTCTCAAGACCGGCTGTTCAGGATTATCTGAAGAAGAATCCTGACAAGACTGAGTTTGATCTTCTCAGAGTTGGTGGATATTC
>CACZPG010000037.1 GCA_902782965.1 uncultured Lachnospiraceae bacterium | reverse complement strand
GAAAGCACCGGCTTCTTCAAGAAGCTTAGCATCTTTAATTAGCTTTTTGGCGGAAGCAATATCTCTTCCCTGAGCTTTATATCCACCAAAGGCATTGATTGACTGTGGAGTCAGACCTATATGTCCCATTACCGGAATGCTGGCTTTTACAATCGCCTCAACCTGAGGGATTATTTCCTCTCCACCTTCGAGTTTAACAGCTCCTGCTCTTCCTTCTTTCATAAGCCTTCCTGCATTTATAACAGCATCATACACCGATGCCTGATAAGACATAAAAGGCATATCTATAACAACAAGGGAATTCTTGGCTCCTCTTGCAACAGCAGCACCATGATGTATCATATCTTCCATGGTTACTGAAACAGTATCCGGATATCCAAGCATAACATTTCCAAGTGAATCACCTACAAGAATTCCATTAATTCCTGATTCATCTACAAGCTTGGCAGTAGAATAATCATATGCTGTAAGCATTGATATCTTCTCGCCTTTTCTCTTCATTTCTTTAAAGGTAACACTAGTATTCTTCATATGTTTTCTCCTTTCAGTAAACTCTCAATTTCTGAGTAGCTTCTGTCTTTATTCTTTACCTTAGCAATTTTCAGCACCTCTGAGGATGCAGCTTTATAAACAGCAGCAGATTCATCATCCAGACAATTCAGATGATTTATCATAGTACGAATATCGCCTCTTTCCAGAGGACCGGTGAGCTGATCTATAACTCCTTTATCAACAACACCTCTTGCATTATCGAGAAATAGTCCTTTCAAAGCAGCCGATGCGCTTTCCTTATCAAAACCACATTCAGTAAGCAGTCTCTGGGCAAAGCCATACATGCCGCACACAAGATTACTTGCAGCAACAGATGCTGCATGATATTTAACCTTGGAATCCGTGGCAAGAATACCGGTTTTTAATCCCGAAGCATCAAAAACAGCCTTAAGCTCATCCAGATATTTCTCATGACCTTCAATTGTAATAAAAGCATTGGAAAAACTTTTGTAAGATGTATACTTATCTGAAACAGCATACATAGGATGGACAGAATATCCATAAACCTGACATAAAGTATCATTAAATACTTCTGAAGAGATAGCGCCACTGGTGTGGCATATTATCTTACCGGCTGTACAGGGCAGCTTCTTAATATCATCGAAAACCTCAGATATATAACTGTCACTGACCGTAAGAAATATAGCATCACATTCTTTGATCAAATCTTCAGCATTTTCATAGTATCCGGTATCGGTAAATCTGGAAGCATCCTCAGCATGTTCTTTAGTCCGGCTGAAATAACCGGCAACATCAATTCCGTGATCGACGAGATATTTACCCATGGTAAATCCGACTCGTCCGGCCCCGATAAATCCAATCCTCATTCTATCACCCTCTTTCTAATAACAAAGAAGGTAATGCTGCATATTCTCTTTTGTGATACTTGATCAGGTATAGTTTCCATTCGGAATACCATCCGTTTGAGAGTATACATAACATTATTATAAAAGTAAAGAGAAAATTTAATGTATAAAAAGCGTATAAATTGCATCATTGGCAAACAAATAGTATCGTTTTCAACATAGTTCCCTAACAACTACAAGCTGCTTTTAAGGCTTATATATGTACCCAGAAGTTCATTGATTTCAACAAAATCCTTCTTCTCTATACTGTCAGACAGAACATTGAGGAAATCTATATCATCTGCTCCGTATTCACCTTTACATATTTCCTTATACAGTTTTCTGATCAGGCTCATGTCTTCTACATACGTAGCTTCCCTCATAGCTCTGAGAGAATCAATATCTATTATCTTAGGAGCTTCTTCTTCAGAAACTAAAGCTTCAGTATACTCTTCAGCTTCATCCTCATAAATATCAGCTTCTTCTGGTAGATCTTCATAATCCTCATCATTAGATAAGGCAGCATCGGAAGAAACAACCGGCTTTCTGTTATCAACATCTGATTTAGTCTTAACAGATGAATCATCCGAAACTTTCTTTTCAGAATTTGAAGTTTCTTTATCTTCTTCGGAAAGCTTTCTTGATTTAACGAATTCTATGTACTCCCTTATATATTGATTAATAACTGTAAGACAATCATACATAAGTGACAGGTTATTCTTAATATACTCACTGTCCCCATTATTGATTGCATTTTCTATTCTGAAAGCGATTTCCGACGCCTCAACAGCCCCAATGCTCTGACATCCGTTTCTTATGATATGTATCTTGTTTCTGAATCCTCTTGGGTCATTCTTGTATCTGAAGGAAAGTTCATCTATAGATCCTTTGTTCTGATTATAGAATGTACTGAGAATTCTGTTATATACGTCGATATTTCCACCGATTTTTTCAAGTGTATTCTTCACATCGAAGAAATCTTCCAGCTTCTTAAGACCTTCTCCATATCTCGAATCGTTAATATACTGAGATATATCATTAGATCTGTATTTGATTTTTGAAGGATCAGCAAAACGATTAATTATACCGGCAAATACCGTGATATCAAATGGTTTAAGAACCACATCACAGAAGCCTTCATCAATAATCTCCTGCTTATTCTTGCCTATTACGTCTTCCGACATAGCAACAATAGGAATATTCTTATATTTATCACCGGACAGATCTCGGATTTCTTTAAGAGCATCAATACCGTTCATAACAGGCATAGCAATATCCATAAATACCATGTCATAATCATTATTTATAACCATATCAATAGCACTCAGACCGCCATTTGCCGCATCGCACATAACATCCATGGATTTAATTACATCAAGAGCAACATTTCTGCTGATTTCAACATCATCAACCAGAAGAATCCTGAGCTCCGGAGCCCACATTCTTTCTGCTTCTTCTCTTGAAACTCTTTCAAAGGTATTCTCATTCATTGGAATCTTGGCAATATTTTCAGCAGGTTTTATCTGCTTGATAGACACAGTAAAGGTAGATCCGGCACCTTCTGTACTTTCAACCTCAATATCACCTTCCATAAGATCTACTATCTTTTTAGCTATAGACAGACTGATACCGTTTCCTGTATTAATAACTGATTTTTTGGATTCATCCTCATAATATATTTCAAAAAGATGAGTAATTCTTTCTTCACTTATTCCCGTTCCTGTATCCGAAATACTGAAGATAAGATTTACATTTCCTTCATCTCCCGAATTATAATCATAACAATCTACCGAAAGAGTAATTGATCCTTCCTTGGTAAACTTAATAGAATTCTCAAGAATAATACCAAGAATAGTCTTGATCTTATCAAAATCGCCCACAAGAATATCAGGAATATTCTCTCCCAGATCAACTACGAATTTAATAGGCTGATCACTTAGTTTATTTAACATGCTGTCTGATAGATCACATATCAGCGTAGTGATAGAATATGGATCATTTGCCAGTTCTTCAGCTCCTGATTCCAGCCTTGCCAGAAGAATAGTCTCATCAACCTTCTCGAGGACATCATTTCCTTTATCAATAATAGTCCTGAGTTCATTAGCCGTATAAATATCAACAGAACCTTCCTTGATCATGGTATTAGCCTTACTGATCATCGCATTTATAGGAAGCTTAATCTCGTTGCTCATATTTGCCAGGTAGTCTGTCTTGGCAGTATTACTTTTAATTGCATCCTCGTGTTCCTTGGAAAGATCCTCAAATTCACGATTTTTACCCTTAAATTTATGGTAAAGATAGAATACAAAGAATAAAATCACAAATATAATGATAATGATCAGAATAGAAACCACATATTTAAAAAGCATATATTCATAGAATTTCAGCTTCTTCTCAATATTGAAAGAAAGCTTTTCTTTACACTCTACTCCATCTCCATTGGACGCACTAACATAGAAGGTATATTTACCTCCTTCCAGGTTAGTATAAACAGCCTGAAGATTATCTCCTCCGGTAAGTATCTGTGGCTCATTATCAAAACCTTCCAGCTGATATTCAATATGAATATTCTCTCTGTTAACAAAGCTGAGTACAGCAAAAGATATTTCTACACGCTGTGTATTAGAAGGAATTGTTATAGAACCTCCGGTCTGATTATAATGCATGATAATTCCGTCAACATCAACATCAGTAACCGTTATTTTAGGCTCTATATCATTCTCAGGAATATTATTGGTATCAAAAGCTAATACACCGTTTCCGGTACATAAATAAATTTTATTATTTAAGATTATACTTTTGGAATTTCGTGTGACAGGACTGGAAATACCATCCCCGGAAGAAATATATCTGTTATTTAATGCAGTCGTTCCAAGCAGACTGTCTTCATCAGCAATAAACAGTCCTTTAGAACCGATAATGTAAACATCTTTATTAAGTATAAGAATACTGGATATATTATTAGAGAAATCAAATATACTTATGCTTCTCAGAGTTTCATTAAAAAATGAAAGGCCATTATTGGTACCAATCCAGAGACCGTTTGCGCCTTCGGCAAAACATGTGATCACATTTGACGATAGTCCGTCATCCTCAGTAAAATTCTTAATATCATCATTATCGATAATATATAAACCTCCACCATCAGAACCCGCAAAAAGAACACCGTCTTCATTCTGATAAAGGCCGAGAAAATTAGGATATTCTATTCCGCTATCGTAATCATAGGTTTTATATATTTCACCTGAGGTATTGATCAGATTAATACCCTCTTCTGTTCCGACAGCTATATCACCGTTATTCAGAACAAGAAGGCAGTTAATATAATTACTGGACAAGCCCTTGGAGCGGCTGTAAACAGTCAGCTTGCCAGAAGGAGACACTTTAATAACACCATATCTTCTGTAGGTTGCTATCCAGATATTTCCTGCAGTATCCGCTTTTATATCTCTGACCGAAACCCCATCAAGGTACTCAGTAAGTTCATTGGTCATTACCGTACCGTCATAATTAAGAATGATAAGACCATCATCTGTTCCTATGTAAAGCATGTCGTTATGACTATATACAGCATTGGCAATACTGTCCTTTAAGCCATATTTCTTGTTGATATATGTAAATTTACTTCTTGCCATGAAAAGAACACCGGAACGCTTGGACGAGAACCAGTAATTTCCCTCATAGTCAACTATCATCGAAGTAATATAGCTGTTGACTTCAAGTTCACTAAGACTAAAAAAGCTGTCATCTGATCTAAAATATCCTACTCCGTTATCAGTACAAACATATGTGTGACCATTATAAGTCAGTATATCATTTATTCCTGCATAATAAGATTTCAAAACTTTGAAGGATTTCCATCCGCTGAAGCTGATGACATCATTACCGGCAGTTCCAATATATATCCGTCCAAGTTCGTCGCTTGAAATTATTGACAGATCTTCAGAAGTATATTCTGAGGCTTCTTTCTCTATAAGTTTGTTATATTTATCTATCGAAAATATACTGTTACCGTTACTGATTCCCCATAGAGTACTATCCACTCTGGTAATACTCTGAACATTCTGTCCCGCAAGACTCTCATTTCTATCCAGAATAGCTTCACCATCACCATAAGAATATAAGCCATAGGCAGTAGCCACATAAATAGAGCCATCAAAAGCCTCACAAATATCATTAATGGATTTAACGCCATTATAATAATCGTTAGTAAAATGAACGATATCTACTCCATCAAGATAGAAAAGGCCATAATTATTTGTTCCTACCCACAATCTCCCCTTTGAATCCTGAAAAAGGGTATTTATATAATAAACATCATCTCTGTCAGTATCCCATAGATTGTATAATCTGAATTCAGATCCGTTATATCTATAGAGTCCGCTTTCTGTTCCAATCCATATATATCCCGAATCTGTCTGATAAATACAGTTTACCTCATTACTGGTAAGACCATTTTCCTGATTATAAATAATCTGCATAAACTCATCATTCATGCCTTCAGCATTTAAATTCAGAGAAAAGGCATTAACGACAAAAAGGCATGTCAGAAAACATGCCATAACCATAAGCAGAACTATAGTTTTTTTGTCATTTAAAAATCGCATATTTTAAAAGCACTCTTTCAGGAATACTTCATAACCTTTCTCGGTTTCATAAATATCCGCCTTAGAAGTAACCTCCCATGGAGCATGCATATTAAGAACTGCAACCCCACAGTCAATGACTTCCATTCCATATAATGAAAGAATGTAAGCGATGGTTCCACCACCACCCTGATCAACCTTTCCAAGCTCAGCAGTCTGATAATATACCTTATTCTTCTCAAGAATACCTCTGATTTTGCCAATATATTCTGCATTTGCATCATTAGAACCGGACTTTCCTCTGGAACCGGTAAACTTATTGAATACCATTCCTCTTCCAAGAAACGCCGCATTCTTTGACTCGAAACAATTTGAATATAATGGATCATAGCCTGCGCTTACATCAGATGAAAGCATGCAGGAAGATGCAAGACATCTTCTAAGAGAAAGATTTGAATTATATCCGGCAAGTTCAAGAATCTCAGCCACGGAATTCTCAAAGAATCTGGACTGCATTCCTGTAGCTCCAACTGAACCAATCTCTTCCTTATCTACAAGAAGTGTACAGGAAGTTCTGTCCGGATTAACTACATTCAATTGTGCCATAAGAGATGTGTAAGCACAAACCTTATCATCCTGTCCATATGCAATGATCATGGACTTATCCAATCCCATATCACGAGGTTTTCCGGCAGGAACAATTTCCAGCTCAGCAGAAATAAAATCTTCCTCAGATATATCATATTTCGTTTTAAGAATCTGAAGAACATTTTCCTTAACCAGGTCCTTGGCAGGTTTTTTCTTCTTTCCGGAATCACTTTCATTCTTGTCTTTACTGATTTTGATAGGTCTGGATGCTATAAGAAGATCAAGATTCTCACCTTCTACAGCAACATTTGCCTTCTTGACCATTTGATCCTGAGCTAAATGAATAAGTATATCTGAAACACAGAATACAGGATCTTCATCGTCTTCTCCAATCACTATATTTGCCTTTGAACCATCTGTTTTAACAACAACACCGTGTATAGCAAGTGGAAGAGTAACCCACTGATATTTCTTAATTCCGCCATAATAATGTGTATCAAGATAACAGAGTTCACTATTTTCATACAAAGGATTCTGTTTTACATCCAGGCGTGGAGAATCCAGATGAGCCCCCAGAATATTCATTCCTTCTTCAAGAGATTTCTTTCCGATATTAAAAAGGGCAACTGTCTTTCCCATGCAGACAGAATAAATCTTATCACCTGCTTTAAGTTTCTTTTGTTTCTTAATTGCATCCTCGAGACTTATATATCCTGCTTCTTTAGCCTTGGAAATAATATATTCAGTTCCTTCTCTTTCAGTCTTTCCATTAAAAAGATAATCCTTGTAACCATTACAAAGCTCTTCTATCTTCTTCTCATCTGATTTAGCGTAAGTCTTCCAAGCATTTTTTCTTTCCATTATTCTACTCCCTGAATTTATTCACATGTTTTAAATGAGTCATTATTAAAAACTTATTCCGGTATACATTCAGAAATTATTCCAAAAGCTTTATCTACATCATCCTTATCTATAACAAGCGGCGGTACCATTCTGATGGTATCAGGCTTAACAACAGACATAAGCAGCCTCTTATCAAAAGCATTATGCTTAATTTCCAAAGCTATATCACTATCAAATTCAACACCAACAAGAAGTCCCAGTCCCCTTACTTCCTTTACATGCGGAAGGCCTGCAAGTTTATCACGGAAATACTGTCCCATTTCTTTTGAATTCTCATAAAGCTTCTTTTCAAGAATTTCACTTATAGCGGCATAAGACGCTGCACAGCAGACCGGATTACCACCGAAGGTAGTACCATGTGAACCGGCGCCAAGAGCAGCCATAGCTTCATTCGTCGCACACATAGCTGCAATTGGCATTCCGCCACCCATTGCCTTTGCCATGGTAACAGCATCCGGCTTAATTCCATAATTCATATAAGCCATTATCTCACCGGTACGTCCCCAGCCGGTCTGAACTTCATCAATCAGAAGAAGCATACCTCTCTCATCACAAAGCTTTCTAAGTCCCTGCATGAATTCCTGAGTTGCGGGGTATACACCGCCTTCTCCCTGTACCGGTTCAACCATTACTGCAATTACATCTTCCGTACACGCTTCTTCAAAAGAAGCCAGATTGTTGAACTCTGCATATTTAAAGCCATCAACAAGAGGTTCAAACCCCTTTTGAATAGCACTTCCCGGCTGTCCTGTAGCAGAAAGAGTTGCAAGAGTTCTTCCATGGAAAGAATTAAGAGCAGTTACAACCTTATATCTTCCATTTCCATATTTGTCATTTCCATACTTACGAGCAAGCTTAAGCATAGCTTCGTTAGCCTCAGCTCCTGAATTCTGAAACTGAACCTTATCCATCCCTATGGATTCACAGATTAATTTTGCAAGAACAGTCTGAGGTACAGTATAGAAATAATTTGAAGCATGAATAAGGGTTGAAGCCTGTTCATTAATAGCTTTAATTACCCTTTCATTACATCCTCCAACAGAATTAACGGCTATTCCACCAAGGAAATCAAGGTACTGTCCGCCGTTTTCATCGTAGATTACCTCATCATGATTTTCATCAGCAATAAAATCATACCTTTTAAAGGTTTCATTCATATATGTTTCTGCCATGGAAATCAGTTCATCTTTCGTAAGGTCAAAATCTTTAAGTTTCATATTAATTCTCTCCTGTTAATTTATAGATCAAGTTAATAAACACCAATATTCTATCATATATAGAATATATTTTAAACTATCATAAAGTCTGAGGTTTCTTCTTTCAGCTGGAATAAGAGAGCCATGTGTTTACTATTATCCGAATCATAATCAATTTGAACCAGCACATTCTCAATAAGGGTATCTTCAGGAACAGCTGCTAATTCAAATCCTGTAACGTTAACCTCATAATCATTTATTAATGACATTATTCGTGGAATATCTCTTCCATCTATAGGAGTTTTAAAACTGAATTTCACTTTACCATCATTAATACTTCTGATTTTTTCAAGAAAATCAGGATCACAATTACTTATCAGCTTTTCATATTGATATTTTCTGCTGAGTCCTATTATCTTCTTAGTAAAAGCTTTATATTCAGATCTGACATACTCATCTATATCAGCGGAATTTCTGTTTATTATTTCCGCTTCCCTTTCTGGTTTATAAATCGAGTCATGGCTATCTGCTTTGATTTCAGCAATAATATCAATCAAATTCATTCTCTCAATAAACAGCCGTTTCATTTCAGAATCAACTTTATCTATTTTAATTCTTACATCTGCTAATGTCATACCGTTATCCTTTTAAAAATATAAAATATTATGTTATAAATAATTAATCATAGATCTTTGATAAATCTGGATCTTTTACATGGTTTTTCGTTCATAATCCGAGGAACATACATATAAAGCTTACTGCTGCTTCGCGTCATCCCGACATATAACATTCTTCGTTCTTCTTCTATTTCATGAATAAGCTTGGATTTCTTGTGAGGGATATACCCTTCCACAACATCAAGAATATGAACCTCTTCAAACTCAAGGCCTTTGGCACTATGAAGTGTCATAAGCTGAACCTTATCATCGGAACTCTCTTCATCAAGCTGAAGCTGTTTATTCCTGATCATACTTCTGTATTCATCTATCATTTGATAGAATTCATAATAATCCTTCAGATCCTTTGTCATAGATTGAAGTTCATCCAGTATATCATTATACTCATCATAATCCGCCCCGGTTTCCTCTGCAATTTTTTTTAAATAGCTGTTATAACCGATAGCCTCTCTGATATAGTTGATAGCCGCATACGGAGAAAGTTTCTGAATAGTTCTAAGTTCTGAATTAAGTCTTCTGAGGGCCTGTTTCAAATAATCTCTGTCCCCGGTATTCTCCATCAGTTCCTCTAGATCTATTTCTTCATTAACTAATAAATCTCTCGGAATATACCGTAGGGGTTTATTCATAAACGTTAGAAAAGTGCTTCTTTTGTTACTTCCCAGAGCAAAAGAAATATAATTAACCAGCGGTATCACAATTGGATGTGTGAACAGATCCGGAATCTGATCTCTGACCGAAAAATCAATTCCAAATTCCTTAAGTTTATACATCAGTCTTCTCGGTTCAAGATTAGTTCTATACAGAACTGCAATATCACCGGGCTTAACCCCTGAAGAAACCGCATTCTTAATTCGTGTAATTATTTCTTCGTTTTCTTTACCAACGTCTGATACCGCCACTACCTCCACCAGTCCGGATTTACCCTTGGCCGACTTAAGTTCTTTATCAAATCTGTTATTATTATGAGCAATCATATCCGAGGAAATCCTGACAACTTTTTCAGGACATCTGAAATTGTATGAGAGTCTCAAGGTCCTGACATTATCAAATTCTTTAGCAAACAGCATCAATATATCAGGTCTTGCACCTCTGAAGCCGTATATAGACTGATCATCATCACCTACAACATATATATTCCCCGATGGATAAGAAAGCAGTTTCAGAATCTCATATTGAAGCAGATTTGTATCCTGAAATTCATCAACCATAATATAAGGATACATTTCTCTTATCCT
>CACZPG010000036.1 GCA_902782965.1 uncultured Lachnospiraceae bacterium | reverse complement strand
TATTCATATGTATATCCTTAAATTGTTTCTATATTATTAATATTACTGATTATACTATTACTGATTATACTATTACTGATTATACTACTACTGTTGTCATTATTATCATTATTATTAGTGCTGTTTATTTGAATTTTAGCTTTCATTCTGGCTTTCATTTCATACATTTTTTCATCAGCTTCTTTTACTTTTAATTCTACTTCATCTGTTAATGGATTGAAAATAGTCACTCCATAAGCAACACTTAAAGGAATAGGATAATTATTGTCCTTGTTAAAATTATTAATCTTATTCATCATACTATCAAGGCTTTCACTGAATAAAGGATCTGATTCCGGATATTCTGCGAGAACGAAGAATTCATCGCCACCTATTCTGAAGCAGCTCTCTCCATTAATAAAAGAGGCGGAAATGTATTTGGCAACATCTTTAATATACTTATCACCTATCAGATGACCGAGCTGATCATTCACCACCTTAAGATAATTCATATCGATCATAATAAAGGTATAAGTATGAGTCTTATCTAAAGCCTCATTTAGTTTCTTGTTATAAGCCTTACGATTAAGCAGTCCTGTCAGTCCATCCTGATAAGCAAGCTGTTCCATAATCTCCGCATATTTTCCATTTTTACTCATTTCTGCAATATTAATAAATTCATAAACACCACTCAGAAGAATGAATATAAGGAAGGAATACTTATAGAACGATACATAATATACCTGTGTTGAATTAGTTTTATATCTAATTATATCAATAATTCCGGGTATAAGTGAAACGAAAAAACAGAATAATATGAATTTGGTAGATTTCTTCTTAATTTGTTTCTTAATAAAACCTACAATCATTAAATAAATAATGATAAGAGCTGTTATTAAAAGGTTGATATGAGTAAATATAAGAAGTTCGTGATAATCTTTATAACCGATTATTGTGGAATAAAAGGAGCCTATCAAGAGAATTAATGTTGTTATTACAATAAATATGGAAAGTCTTGTATTCTTGTTTCCGGTAAGAAATGCAGCGAAAAGAACTGCAGGATAACCAATAATATCAAGACACATATAATCAGTGAAATGAGTTGCAGTGGGATTACAGGTAAGAATGGATAACATCTGAGTTTCTGAAGCTATCCATAAAGCTGTTATTACTGCTACTGCTCCAAGACTCATTATCTCATATCTTTTATCATCGAAATATTTTCCCAGTATTCCGATAACTATCATAACTATTCCAAATATAAATACAATAAAGCAAAGTACAAATTCATAAGATGATTTCTGTAACTCATCTATAAGAAACTGATGACTGTTATCAAGCTGCATGCACTTAATATATCCGGGTTTTCCTGAATATAGATTATCGATTTCAATACGTAAATCACCATCACGATGAAGAATTGGCATTGTAATGGAATGAGGATAGAAACCATAAGCTTTTCCAAGAAACTTATAGGTTTGAGGATGAAAATCATAGATAGGTTCACCGTCAAGAAATACAGTAAAATATAGGTTTTTTGAATAAAAACAGAGGGACATAGTATTAATGATTTCACCATTTGTTCTTTTATGGATGGAAGTATGATCGTCTATGTTGAAATCATCAAAATCAACTACAGAGCCACTTTCATATGACCATAAATCAGAATAATCAACTGCATTATCTGTATTAAATATATCATTTTTAGAAAAAAGAATAATAAAAATAAGTGCAAGTGCACATGAAACTACCAGGATGCAGTTTATAAATCTAAGATCAAATATAATATTTTTGATAGTTTTATCGTTTTTCATATTATTCAGGGTATTCCATTATCTTTTAAAGACGACTTGTCAATGTTGTCATTATTATATTTTTTACGATTATCAATAATACAATTATAATATCTAATCAAAATAATATCAATAATTATACATAAATATCAAAAATATAATATTATAATATAAAAACAGAATAATAAATCAAAATAATAAATCAAAATATTAAATCAAAAAAACGTGTCAATTATAGTCAATTAACACGTTTTTATCCTAAAGATCATATTTTTTAAGAGATTTCTCCAGATTATTAATGTAGTCAAATCTGCTGTTTACATCACTGCTGAGAGAATTATATTTTCTATCAAAATCACGCTGCTGTATGATGCTTTCGTAGTCCCTTATAGCCAGTTCCCTCTCTAGTTTAATGTATATTTCATCTTTTTCAAAATGAGTCTTGATATATCTTCTGCCGTCTCTTACACCTATCTCCTTTTTTACAGCTATATCTTCTCTGTCAAAATTCATTGTTCCACTAAGCAGTGAACCAAGATCATGGCTTGGAAGTATATCAATAATTTCTGAATCGGAATAATTCTGAATATTTGTAATACAGGATTCATTAGAAAGTTCGATTACTATAAATCTTCTTATTCCAATATCGTGAAGGGGTTTCACAGGAACATTATCTTTGACACCACCATCAATATATAGTCTGCCATCAACATTTACCGGAGAATAAATAACCGGTAATGCAGTTGTCGCAAGTATAGCTGATTTAATATAATCAGGTGTCTTATCATTTAGAAGCATATACTGCGTAGTATAATCAGCGTATGTCTGTTCTGTTGAGGCTGATGTAAGAAGTTTTAATTCCTCATTTGTAATCTGTTCATAAGTTACAATACCTTCCGGACAGCCTGCACAGGTAACATAGGTAGGTATAACCATATCATCTTTGAACAGAGAATAATCAAGGTATTTATCTATCAGAGAAGATGTGGCATTTCTGGAGAAATGACTGTCTCCTGCTTTAAGACTGGTAACATCTGTATTGAAGAATACACCGAAATCTATCTCATCCCAGGCTTTTTCCATTTGATCTATAGCATACTTTATGGCTGAGTTCCTGGAACTCTCTTTGATTTCAGGAGTCTGAACTGTTTCTGTCTGCTGTTTTCTGTTATATTCGGCAATTCCCTCTGAAAAAAGAACAGCATTAACAGAACCAATTGAAGTTCCGGAAACTGCAACTATATCATCCAGCAAGCCGGCTTCTGCAAGAGATTTCAGCATACCAACCTGATAGATTCCTTTACCGCCGCCACCGGCAAGCACTAGACCTGTTCCATTCATATTTTTAACCTCAATTATTATAATGTGGATTTTAAAGTGACTTTTGACATTATAAAGATATTAATCCTGCATTAAGTCCTCTTCTTCCATTTGTATATCTGTGAGAGAAGAATAAATCATGATACTTCATTGTACAGAGTCTGGAATTATAAATGTGTCCCGGACGAAGACCGGAATTAATCATTATAAGTTCATTTAGATTCCACAAGTTAAGCATATATCTTTTTCTAAATCGTACAGTTCTGAACAGACCATATGCTGCTCCTTTATTAGGCTGTGTTAAACCTATATAATTCTCCGGTATATTATCCCTTAGATAAGATCCGGAATGACAGCATACATAGATATCTTTGTGTAATAGATTATCTTTATTCAGATGCTCTCCCGATAACAGCTTATCCTTCCAGTTATCGTCAAATTCCAGAAATATATCGGTATAAGACAGATTTTCAGGACTTAGATCAATATAAGGACATTTAAATAATTCATCTATTACCGTCTGATCAACCTCATAATTCTCAGGGCCTATTGACGGACCGATAAATGCATGGATATTCTCACTTAAGCAACCATATTCATTTATCATTTTATGTATTGTTTTAGCAGTGATTCCCTGTACGCTTCCTCTCCAGCCTGCATGAACGCTTGCAATAACGCGACTTATAGGATCAGCAAGAAGTATTGGAACACAGTCAGCTGAATATACAATTAGTGGAATCCCGGGAATATTTGTAATCTGAGCATCAATTTCAAAATGGGTCAGGTCTCTGGAAATACCGTCTCCTGCATCCTCTTCCTTAACTGAAAGAATATTGGTTTTATGAACCTGGTTAGGTGCCGAAATCCTTCTGTAATCTATTCCGAGACTCTCGCCAACTCTTCTGTAATTTTCTAATACTAAATCTTTATCATCCTCAAGATGCAGTCCCATGTTAAGGGATTCATATATACCACTGCTTACTCCACCGATTCTTGTGGTAAAACCATGTTTGATTCCTCTAAGACTATTCATGCCCTCAGACTGGACTAAGGGTACTATTCCTTCAGTATTAAGTAAGATATTATTCGGTTTATTTAATCCGGTATAATTTGTATCTATAGTTCTTTTTATTTCATCTATATTCATTTTAATTAATTCATTTCGTTTATATTCGATTCTGCAGTAACTGTCAGTTGAAAGTTATAATATATCAAGCAGTTTGTTGAAATAATCAGGAAGTTCACTTTTGAATTCCATATATTCGCCTGTTACAGGATGCATAAAACCAAGAGTACCTGCATGAAGAACCTGTCCCTTAAGATTGTAAGGACATTTCTTAGGACCATAAACAGGATCTCCAAGAAGTGGATGATTGATGCTGGATAAATGTACTCTTATCTGGTGAGTGCGTCCGGTTTCAAGTTTGCACTTAATGTATGAATAGTTATCATTCAGATTCTTCTTCAGATATATATGAGTTACAGCTCTTCTTCCTGAAGGGTCAATAACCATCCTTTTGCGGTCATTCTTTCCTCTGTTTATTGCTTTATCAATTTTAAGAGTATAGAATTCATCAGTGTCCTGATAGCTTAATTCATTTACATTATCAGAAGCAAAATTCAGCTTCTCATAATCTGACAAATTCGAAATATCATCAGCAGATACTTTGATCATTTTCTCTATATCAAAATGATTATATACTATACAGCTATATATACGATTAATGGTATGCTCTTCAAACTGTCTGGCAAGTTCCTGGTGAGCTTTATTAGTTTTACATATAACAAGCAGTCCACTTGTATCTTTATCAATTCTATGCACGATTCCGGGCCTTTCAACACCATTTATTGAAGAAAGACTGTCTCCACAATGATACATCAATGCATTAACAAGTGTTCCGGAGTAATTACCGGCTGCGGGATGAACTACCATCCCCTGTGGTTTATCAACTACTATAAGATCATCATCTTCGTATACTATATTTATTGGGATGTTTTCAGGGATAATATCAAGCTTCTCAGGTTCTGGAAGCATAATACGAATAATATCACCCTCCCTGAGTTTATATGAAGCTTTTAGAATAGATGTATTTTGGTCGTTTCCAGAAATGACTTTAAGGATTTTTCCGTCATCAATAAGTTTCCTGATATATGAACGTGACAGATCTGATAGTTCATCAGACAAGTATTTATCAAGTCGGATTCCACTATATTCCGTGCTAATATTTAATTCGATTATATCATTGATATCCTGGTTCATAACTTATTATAATATTTTGATTGTTATTAATTTAAATATATAATTAATTAATCTGTAATTTCTGAATTTTCTTCTTTCTAAATCTGATCTTTACTGTCAGATTTTGCAGTACCGGAATTGCTTTTTTTGATATTAAATGCAGCATCTATTTCTTCTGATTTGTATTTAAAGAAGAATAGATAAATAAGCACAAACATACTAACGGTAACACATATATCAGCAAAATTAAAAACTGGAAAATGTATTATCTTGAAAAATATAAAGTCAATAACATATCCATAACGTATTCTGTCTATAAGATTTCCAATTGCTCCTCCGAGAATGAAAACTATAAGAACACGAACAGCCTTGAACTTATCATTATTTCTTAATTTTATATATACATAAATCATTAAAACAGATACTATAGCTGTTATTATAAGCAGAAATGGTATCTTTCCTGAAAAACTGCTCCAGGCTGCTCCACTGTTATGTAGTTGGGTAAAAACTACAGCATCCCCTAAAACCGGAATTTCTTCACCTACTGAAATATGATTTACTACTAGAAATTTAGTATACTGATCGATAAGTGCAAGTACTATTATTGAAATAAACGCAAGTAAATATCTGATTATGCTTTTAGTGTTATTATTCATTATATTCCTCTGATTCAGCAGTTACAGTATTCCTTAAGAGCCTCTTTCATCTCATACTCAGAAACTTCTGTATTAATAACTGCATTTCCTATCTTATTTAGCAGAATAAATTTGATTATGTCTCCGCTCATCTTCTTATCACTGTGAGTGATTTCTATTATCTCATCCATGTCTTCCTCACTGAGTTTTAACTCAGGAAGGTCGAAATTATTTCTGATAAAGCTTTCTATATCTTTTGTTTCTTCTATGCTAAGCAATCCCTTATCTCTGGATATATATGCAGCAAGAATACATCCTATAGCAACACATTCTCCATGAAGCAGCTCGAAATTCATAAATCTTTCGATAGCATGTCCCAGTGTGTGACCATAGTTAAGTAAAGCTCTTTCCCCTTTTGTTTCATGAGGATCCTCTTCAACTACACTTCTTTTAATCATATTACTTCTGAGAATTATTTCCTTCAGAATATCATAATCAAGAAGTTCATCGTCACTACTTATAGATTTAAGAGCATCTATATTTTCTTTTAAGTAATAATAGAATTCTTCATCCTTTATAAGAGCTGACTTAACAACCTCTCCCATTCCGGACCAGAACTGTCTCTTATCGAGTGTCGTTAATGTAGACAGGTTTATATATACCAGTTTCGGCATATGAAAAGCACCGACCATATTCTTATACTGATCAAAATCTACACCGGTCTTACCACCAATGCTGGAATCTACATCAGCCAGAAGACTGGTAGGAATCTGAATATAATCAATTCCTCTCAGATATGTAGCTGCAGCATATCCGCACATATCTCCTGTAACTCCGCCTCCGAGAGCTATCATAAGGTCACTTCTGTCAAAATGCTCTTCTATAAGCATAATATAGAGTTCCTTAATTGTATCAAGATTCTTACTCTCTTCTCCTTCATGAAAAACAAAAGTAACTATCTTGGTAAAATCATGACCACATATAGCTTTAAGTTTCTCAATATAAAGCTCGGAAACCTTTGAATCGGAAACAATACAGAGTTTTTTATCACGAGCAGGATTAAACTTATGTAAATACTCAGTCAGATTAGTGAAATCCATTGCATATACAATATCGTAGATATACCGACCGTCAAAATTTACCGGAAGTACATTAGATAATAATGGCATAATAAACCTCCTATAAAAACATATATAAATATTTACACCATATACAAAATGAGACATGGGAGCTCATTCCCATGTCCCATATTTAAAATATTTATTGTAATCCTTTTAATCTGCTGAAAGTAGAATTCTTACATAAAATCCTCCAGATCGGCAAATGGATCAATACCACTACCACCTAAAGTAGAACCATATACATTGGCTGAATTACTGTGAGTATTCTTAAGACTGATCTTACCGCCTCCTAAAGATGAAGAACTACTACCACCATCTTTAAGCTGTGGTTCATCTTCTTTCTTCTCGATAACAGGAGCAGGATTTCTTGCAGCAAAGCTTTCCGCATCAACATCAAAATCATGTTCATCCAGATATTTCATGTGTTCTCTCATAAGACGAGAGAATTTAGCTTTATATTCTGCATATTGACGTCTTAAATCACTGATAGCAGTTTCGAGTTTTTCTTTCTCGTATTTTGCCTGCTTAACAATCTCCTCAGCTCTGACATTAGCTTCTATCTCAATACTCTTAGCTGTCTTAACAGCATTTGATACTGATTCCTGAGAATTCTTCTCAGCTCTGAGTACAGACTTTTTAAGTTCATCTTCTTTAACTTTATAATGTTGTACCTGATCTGTAAGTGTAATTACTTTCTCTTTTAATTCGGCATTTGATTTGTAGAGTTCCCCATAACTCCTGGATACTTCATCAAAAAATGATGTAACATCCTTCTTATCATAACCAAGTCCGTTCTTAAATCTTTTCTGTTGAATATCAACCGGTGTCAGCATTCCAAATTCTCCCCCCTATCAGCCTAGCTAAGATTAGGAGATATTCCGGTGTTACTTAGTATCTCATCTCTTAAATCACCGGATACTTCTATACTACTGGGAACTGCAATAAAAATATTAGCAGATATAGCCTTAAGCTCGCCGCCTATTCCGTAGCAGGCACCACCTATGAAGTCAATAATACGCTGAGCCGGTTCAAGCTGAAGGCCTTCCATATTAATGACAATCGCTCTTCCTCTTTTAAGAAAATCTGTAACAGTCTGTGCATCATCGAATTCCTGAGGCTTAATAACGTATACTTCATTACTTGCCGCCTGTCTGGGAGCTCTTGATCTTGATGCACCACCATCGATAGATACAAGTTTATCTGTAGCTGTTGAAGTATTTCCAATGGATCTTTTGAATTCACGGGATGGTGTATAACTTGGCTTACTAGCCGGTTTTGCAGCTGGCTTACTTACAGGCTTAGCTGTTCTTTCAGAAGCAGCCGGTTTTGTAGGAAGGTATGATTTCTTAGGTTTCTTATAGGACGTATCCTCATAATCATCATCGTAATCATCTTCCTCATCAAATATATAGTCATCATCATCTTCATAATCATCGTCATCATCATCGACAAGTCTGAAATGATCCAAAAAGCTTTTTCTACCTTTAGCCATAATGTGATACTTCTCCATTCGTATATTATTTTTAGCATTATATACTGTAGTTTCTTTCACCGAAAATTGCAGTACCAACTCTTACCATTGTTGCTCCCTCTTCTACAGCAACTTCATAATCATTGGTCATTCCCATTGAAAGAACGCTCATATCAGTATTATCTATGTTTTCTGATATTATGTCAAGTAGTAATTGTTTCATACCCTTGAATATATACCTGTTATCTTCGGGGTTATCAACGAAGGGAGCTATAGTCATCAGGCCTTTAATTCTGATATGTGGAAAATTGGCAGCCACTTCCCTGATAAAAGGAAGAGCCTGATCCTTAGTAATTCCAAACTTGGATTCTTCATCTGCATAATTTACTTCTACAAGGACATCTGCAATCTTGTCATGTTTGACTGCTTCTTTCTCAATCTCTTCGGCAAGCTTGATGGAATCAAGAGAATGAATGAGAACCGCTCTGTCTATTACGTATTTTACTTTATTTGTCTGAAGATGTCCTATCTGATGAAAGTTTACAGGAGCGCTTATATTATCATATTTGGTCTTCAGTTCCTGTGGTTTGTTCTCTCCGAATTCCCTTACTCCGGCTTCTCTAAGCTCTTCAATATCCTCAAGAGGCTTAGTTTTACTTACAGCAATAAGTGTTATTTCTTCCGGATTTCTGCCAGCTCTCTTTGCTGCAGCATCAATATTGGAACGAACCATATTATAATTATCAATAAGCATTTTATGTGTCTCCTATAACTCATTTATTAATCTAATATTTATAATATATAGTCTTTAAAATAATGTCTGATTATCATATACATCAGAAGCATCAAGAACTACATTATCGAATTCTTTTAAATGTCCATCATCATTAATGATAGTAAATTCATCCTGGGATTTTATTACCTCTATTTCTGTGAAACTGGCAATACCGGCATTTGCAAGATAAACTCCGGTGATCTTATCTCTTTCAAGTGAAAGAGATGGTACTTCCTTGTTACCTTTTCCGGTCAGAAGTATATCAGTATCTTTGAAACTGTCCTTGGATACGTAATAATAATCTTCGTCAGTCTTATATACAATCAGTTCAACTTCTGTCTCAGATGCATCAGTAGAGGTGGAATTCTCATCAAATCTTTTTACCTTAATAGTTTTGACAGCGGATTCCTCATCTTCCTGGATGTAATTCTTAGGAATTTTATAGGTTTCCTTTTCGATTATTGCAGAATTAGGAACCTTAAGACCATCAAATTTGTTAAGTATGATTTCGATATTCAGGAATCTGTCATTAATGTAGTCCACCATATATTTGTTAAGGGGCATAACAAGATATGTATTTTCTCCCTTTGGAAGAAGTGAGAATTGTGATTTAATCTCGTTAGGACCATTATTTACGGTGAATCTCAGTTTCGATTCCTCCTGAAGAGTTTTGGCCTGTTCATTGGTGATCTGACATACAATGTGCCAGTTTTCATCAGCAGTCATTTTAAATACAGTAGACCCAGCTGACATTATGTCTCCGGTTTTGAGAGAAGTTTTCTTATAATTGGTCTGATTGAAATCTTCATCAGAAAGAGTTTCCGGAGTTTTCTTCTCATAACCATCGGTATAGTAGCTTACCACACCGCTTTCGTTAGCTTTAATATTCTGAAGTGTAGAACTTATGGCAGCACCACCGCTGTTGATCTGCTGCATCATAACCTGAGATGAGAGGTCCATTACCTTACTTTCAATCTCAGACTTAAAATTATAGATATTATAGAAGCTTTCGTTAGTATAAGTTGATTTATAAGAATCTATTGAATTACGAATATTAGCATAATCAGCATGGGTAAAAAGTGCATTTCCTTCGTCACTCTCTCCTGCCTGTTTAATAGCATTTATAACATTACCTGTTTCATCAACTGTACAGATAGGTGAATTCTTCTTTACCTTATCTCCATCACGCACGAAATAAATGAGATAACCTGATTTACCGGAAGTTACCTCATTTTCATTTCTGAGAGCAATACCTGTAGCTGAAATATTATTATTAATATTACTGGATGTAACTTTATATGTTGTTATTGGATCTTTTGAGAATGATTTGATAACACTTGCAACAACATAGAGAAGTATTATTCCGAATATTATAAATGCAGAATTCAGCCTGGCAGTTCTGCTTAATCTTATTACGTTTTTATTGTTACTCTTCTTCATACGTCACCTGGTTAGATTAAACATGATTCCGATCTTCTTATACAGATCATTCTGAGAAACTCCGTCAGCCACAAATAATGAATAGGGTTTTCCGTCAACTTCAACATTCATGGTGAGTACATTTCCGGCAAGATCGGTTGTACCGGTTTTCCACTCATGTATAGTTATATTTGAAGGAAGCGAATACCCTCCCGATATGAACTGATTAGTCGGAGATATATCATCTTCCCATGAAACACCTTCATTATCCGTAAAGGAATAGGTAAATGTATCATAAGAATCAATCTCTTTAAGAATGTCATACTTCTTAGCTTCATTGATGATCAGATACATATCATAAGCAGTTATATAATGATTATCATCATGCAGTCCATGAGGATTAACAAAATGTGAATTAGTTGCTCCGATGGCTTTAGCTTTCTGATTCATTCTCTCGCAGAAGGTTGCTGTATCTCCACAGATCAGTTCAGCGAGAATAACTGCATAATCATTATAGGAACGCATCATTAATCCATAGATCAGATTTCTGACAGTTATTGTATAACCATTCTTAAGCATGCTCACAAGAGCACCTTCTTCATCGATGACTATATCATGAGTTAATGTAACTTCCTGATCCAGACTTATCTCTCCGGCATTTAATGCATCGCATACTACAATACCTGTCATAAGCTTGGTAGTACTGGCAGGATATATTCTTCTGAGTGAATTATAAGATACTATAGGTACTCTGTTCTTATCATCAATCAGAAGAGCTGCATAACAGTCATCCTTGAATTTTCTTTCATTAACATCCTCTGTGACAACAGCGTATCTGGATTGAAAACCATTAAGTGATGGACCTTCATATGCGCTGTTTTCAATTGACACTTCATTAATTATACCCTCTGTATACTCATCATCATAATGAACATTTCTTCCGATGATGAACCATATGCTTAAAGCACATATAAGAACAAGACAGATATAATATATTATCATTTTACCCATATTAATTAATGTTTATATAACACCCTCCAGTCAAGATCACCTCGTTCAAGAGCTTTGATCAGAAGCTCTGCAGTTGCAAGATTAGAAGCAAGAGGAATATTGTAGGTATCACATAAAGTAAGTATATTATGAAAATCATTATTATGTGGCATACCGCTTGTATTATCCCTCAGAAAAATAACCAGATCCATCTGATTACTTTCAATCTGAGTTGCAATCTGTTCTACTCCACCGAGATGTCCGGCAAGAAATTTATGTACAGTAACACCGGATGCGCTTTCAACCAGCTGACCGGTAGTTGCAGTTGCATAAATGTCATGTTTACTCAGAATTCCTCTATAAGCTATACAGAAATTCTGCATGAGCTTCTTCTTTGGATCATGTGCAATTAGTACAATGTTCATAATGAACCCCCTATATTTAATACCTTCTTCTCTGTAAACTAATGTTAAGTACCATTCCGATTCCTATTGCTGATGTCATCAGGGAGGTCAGACCATAGCTGATAAACGGAAGGGGAATTCCTGTATTGGGAAGAAGCATAGTATTAACCCCTATATTTATAAATGACTGATAACCAATGAGACAGGCTGTGCCCATAGCAATAAGCATGCCGGTATCATCACGGGATCTTCTCCCAGCCCTTATACATTGTAACACTATTAGTAAGATTATTCCAATTATTATTACGCTTCCGAAAAATCCAAAAGCCTCACCGATAGCAGAGAAAATAAAATCCGTCTGCTGCTCGGAAACCAGATTAGTCTGAGTAGTAGATGAACTGTTATCATCGTCCTTCAGGCCTTTTCCCATAAGCTTTCCGGAGCCTATGGCCATTACTGAATTCTCCTGCTGCATTCTCTCATCATCATATTCAGAAGGATAAATGAATGACATTATACGTTTAACCTGATGTTCATATAACAGTTTCTGATCGGGCTTTTGAACATACCATATAAATAATGAGAATAAAGGAATCAGTATAAGAAGAACTGTTCCAATAAATTTATAACTGAGACCGGCAAGGAAATACATTGTAGCCAGTACCGCTGATAAACAAAGCAGTGTAGAAAGATCAGGCTCCTTGAATATAAGTGCAGCCGGGATTGCATAGAAAATAACAAATCCCATTATTCCCTTGAAAGTACTTACTTTTTCTTTTTCCATCAGGTTGCTTAGATACACGGCCATAAAAATGATCATTAGGATCTTCGTTAACTCAGATGGCTGGAAAGTAATGCCGGCAACATTAAACCATCTCTTGGCATTGTGTGATGATGAACCTGCAAGAAGAACTGCTACAAGCAGAACAGAACTTACTATATAAAGAGGTGCATAGAACTTAGCTATAAAGTGATAATCAATAAGCGATACGACTATCATAATCAGAATTGAAACTATGACACCGATAGTCTGCTTAAGAGTATAGCTGTCATCAACTTTATTAATGACAAATATACCCAGTATCATCAGAGACATAACCAGGAAAAGCAATATGAAGTTATAATACCTGATACTATATTTCTTAAACATTTATTAGTCTCCTACATTTCCGGAGTCCTCGGTAAAGGTTGCATCATTTAAGGCTTCCTTATCATATAGATAAGCATATACAAAGCCGGTGTAATCTGCTGCGTTGGCAGATGAGAAACCATTAGGTATAACAGTAGTTACAGAAACCTCAGGTGCATTATAAGGCGCATACGAGATAAAAAGCGCATGAGCAGGTCTGTCTTCGCCTTCCTGCGCTGTACCGGTTTTGCCTGCTACCTGTACATTAATGCTGTTAAGAAGCTTATTCTGAGCAAGGTCGTCAGTAACAACCATTCTCATACCTGTATGTACCTTATTCCATAAGGCGGTATCAATATTAACCTGTGAAGCAATTGTATGGCTGGAAGCTTTTACAACATTACCCTCATAATCTGTTATTTTGTTCATAAGCGACAGATTATAGCAGGTACCGCTATTGGCAATAGTAGAAACATATCTTGAAAGCTGAACCGGAGCATAATTATGACGTCCCTGACCGATAGCACTGGTAACGGCATCGTTGTCTGAGAATTTAGGTTCTATCTCTTCTATTTCTATACCGGATTTACTGGTGAGTCCAAACATTGCAGCATATTTCTTGAGACTTGCAAGACCGGTATCATCTATATATCTTCCTGATCTTGTGGCTAATCTGTATCCAACAGTAAAGAAGAAATAGTTACAGGAAATATCAAGAGCCCTTGATAATTCAATTGAACCATGAGTAAGCTTCTCATCTCTGTATATCCAGCATTTAGGCTTTGTATAAACTTCTTCAAATACACCAAGTTCAGTAATATACTCGTCCAGATCAAGTACACCTTCAGAGACACCTGTGATACCTGAAATCGGTTTGAATGTAGAACCCGGAGCAGTACGCATCATAGTAGCTCTGTTGTAAAGAGGATTGGTTCCGTCAGCCAGAAGCATATCATAATAGTCGGCATCGATCTTATTGGTCAGATAATTATTATCATAGCTTGGATAACTTACAAGCGCTCTTACTTCACCTGTATTAATATCTGTAACTACTACTGCTCCTGAGCAGGGAGTGAGCGCAAGCATTGCAGGTGTAATGTCAAGACTTTCAAGTTTTCTTAGTATAAATTCATATGGAGAAAGAGATCCAAGCTGGAACTCATCATAATCTACATCAGCATTTTTATTAAGAATACCCTGAACATAAAGCAGATTAATTACATCATGACCGGTAATATCACCTTGTCGTACCATATTCTTAAGTACACGATAATTAAAATCTATATCCGTCTTAAGATAATCAATAATATAATCGATAAGCATACTGTAAAGCTCATCAGAGTCATAATAAACACCGGTTTTTTCGATTGAAGATATATCAATTGCGTGAGCTTTAATCAGAAATCTCAGGAAATCCTGAAGAGATGACTGGTCGGTTACATAGTCAAGAAATTCTTTAGAATTATGACTGAAGGCTGTGGAATCATATATTCCGTTAGCAGCCAGCATCTCGCAGATATATTCGCAATAATCCTGATACTCAGCATCAAGATTCTTAAGTTCAACAGGATTATCCGTCAGTAGACCGTCCATAGTAGAAAGGGTCACGCTCATTCTGTTAGTATAGGAATCGTATATTCCTTTCTCCAGATCTGTAGCTCCACTGCTACCCATTTCATCTATTTTAATCAGATTATTACTGAAGAAGGACGCATAAACATCGGTTATTGGAATAATCTTAGATTTTTCTTCCGGAGATGCATATGCCACATCTTTTATCTTAGATATAAGAATAGATGCAAGCTCTTTTTCAAGCATATCATAACAGTACTTCTGAAGATCACTGTCAATCGTAAGATAAATATCATTTCCGGCAATAGACGGAGTATCCTTAGTTACCTCAAGAACTTTACCGAGATTATCTACGAAGAGAGTCTGTTTTCCGTCAGTACCATGAAGTTCAGTTTCATAAACTTTCTCAATACCTGATTTTCCAACAACATCATTGCTGTCATACTTCTCTTCTCCCAGTTGTTCATTGAAGGAATCAATTTCGTCCTGAGATGCTCTTCCAACATAACCAAGTATATGAGAGAAATATTTTGCATCGTTATATACACGACTTGATGTAACCTGAATATCCATTCCAAGAAGATTATCTTTATTTTCTGTTATTGCAGCTCTGGATTTATCCGATATTCCATGAGCAACTTCAACAGGAACATACTGCTGGAATCGATTCAGCCACAGATTATATCTGCAGCACAGAATCTTGTATGCAGTTTCCTCATCATATTCATTTCCTATTTCAAATAGTTTTTTGAGATATTCAGCGCTTTCTTCAGCTGTTGCAGCCTCCTGTTCCGGAGTAAGATCATCAACAGTATTAGCAGCATATACATCCTTAAGAAAGTATCTGAGAGTTTCTCCTTCTATATTATAAGAATATTTACCGTTCTTATAACGGATATTCATAGTGGCATCAAGGTCATCGCCATTTTCTTTCAGAATATTCAAAGTATTATTAATAATTCTGTTTTTGAGCTTACTTTCGGTAAGTCCAAGGTTTT
>CACZPG010000035.1 GCA_902782965.1 uncultured Lachnospiraceae bacterium | reverse complement strand
TTATCTACTAATTCATCATCATATTCATATGTTATTCTCTCTGCTGGCAGAACCTGCTTCAGTACTCGTTCAAGTTCAATCAACTCTATCGGCTTGCTTACAAAACCATCAAATCCTTCCTCAATAAACATTTCTCTTGCAGTACTCAGGGCATTGGCAGTAAGAGCGACTATCGAGAAATTCTTCTTGGCTTTTATGGCATCATAACGAATCTGTTTCATGGCTTCCACCCCGTCCATACCGGGCATCATATGATCCATAAATACCAGATCGAAATCTTTCTCCCTGCACATTCTTACAGCTGCTTCGCCTGACTCAACAGTGGTAACTTCCATTCCATATCTTCGGAATACTCCCATGGCAACATTAAGATTCATAGGTTCATCATCTACCACCAGAGCCTTGATACCGTCACAGCGCATTCTTCTCTCCGGAGTCTTGACGAAGTCTCTTTCTGAATTAAGTACAGCTATTACCGGAATACAATAGAATGGTTTCATCATAATCTGAGCACGGGAGCCCTTCGGAAGTTCAAAGGATTCCCTGGCCACTACTACAATCCGCATCTGAGAGGCAAGGCTCTCGAGATACTCCCTATTCTTCTCATACTCAACATCGGCAACGAAAAGATGTGTAAGATTAACCCTGTCTATAAGCAGTTTCAGATCCTCCACATTATCTACCCGATGCATAGTTGTCTTCAGACCACGAACAATATTCAGAATCATGGTGTTATAGAATTCACGAACGTTCGGGTTAGTATATTTGCCAATATCCAGATAGGCACCCAGAGTAATCTTGGCATTATCCCTGATCTTCATGCACCAGCCGTCATCCACAACCTCCTGAGGAATACTTACTCTGACGGTAGTGCCTTTATTCTGAGTACTTTCAATGGTCATGAAGCCACCCAGAGCCTTTACAAATCCGGATACGATAACCATGGAAATACCCAGACCACCGGAACGTATAACTCGACCGGACTGTGCCTGATAGAATCGGTTATAGATTCGGTCCAGCTCATCCTTGGACATTCCGATTCCGGTATCAACCACTTCCAGACAGAGGTTCACTCCATAGTCCTGTCTTATGACTGAAACCTTAACATATACTCCGCCTTCCTTCGTGTACTTAAGTCCGTTATTGATCAGGTGATACATTATCCTTCTGAGTTTTATCGCATCACCTTTAAGAACCGCAGGAATCTCCGAGTCAACATCTATTATAAGTTCCAGCTCCTCAGGCATTATAGGTCTGAGCTCACTGACCAGGTCATTCAACACGGAAGCTATCATATAATTGCCACTGTTGACCACCAGACTATCCATTTCAATTTCGGAATAATCAAGAATATCTCCCACCTGATCTGCCATACGGTTACCGGCGTTAATCACCTCTGTCATATCGTTTCTGAGTTCTTTATCCTGTTCCTTATCAAGCATGACATTGGTAATTCCGAGAATTGCATTTATCGGGGTTCTGAGCTCGTGTGAGAGATTGGCCATGAAAGCATTCATACGTCTTGTACTTTCGTTCAATTCAGCAATTCGTTCTCCGGTCTTTCCGAAAATCGTCGACCATCTCCTGATTATGGTTTTTGCAAGCCACCCTGCCATATATATCAGGAACATATGAAGTATCGATCTGGAAATCAGAAGACTGTCCCACTTAGTACCATCGGTAAGCATAACGATAATGTCATATCCAAAGGTTATATAATAGGTTAACTGACAAACGTAAATAATTCCCGTCTCCCCGGCCGTGGTGAAGATCATAATAATGATCATCATCAGAAGTCCCATATCATATGCACTTGTGACATGAATTCCATAAAAGAAAAAAGATGCCATCATCAGAAGAGTATATACCCATATACGTACTCTTTCTGATGTGAACTGTGTAATATGCAATCCCCAGCTTAACAGAACTCCTGAGATAATAAGCGGGATAGCCCACAGTTCCCATGACATCAAAACAGTCTCTGCACATAGAGCAGCGCAGAGAAAAGTATAACTTAACAATATCATTAATGGAGAAGTCTGGAAAACTTCTCCGTTATCTTTATTCTTTGCCATACAACTTCCCCAATAATACTTGCACACCTTTACCCGATTAACATTATAGCATTAAAAACAAGAAATGCAATTACCCATGCAATGGTGCACTGCATTATTACCATCACCAAAGCCCACTTATATCCCAGCTCTCTTTTGACGGAAGCTATTGCAGCTACACAAGGAGTATATAAGAGGCAGAATACCAGCAGTGCTATGGCAGAAGCAGGTCCGAGAAGTCCGGTAACGTCTCCTCCGGTAAGTATGGTAAGTGTAGACACAACACTCTCCTTCGCCATAAATCCGGTTATCAGCGAAGTCACTACTCTCCAGTCTCCAAAACCAAGAGGAGCAAATACAGGAGCAATGAATCCGGCAACAGTGGCAAGGATGCTGCTTTGTGGATCCGAAGTAAGTTCCAGATGAAGAGTAAAATTCTGAAGGAACCAGATCACTATGGTGGCAACAAATATAATGGTAAAAGCCTTCATCAGAAAATCCTTAGCCTTTTCCCATAATAGCTGAACCACATTCTTAAGTCCCGGGAGACGATAATTTGGAAGTTCCATAACAAAAGGAACAGCCTCTCCCTTGAAGTATAATTTCTTCGAGAAAAGTGCTACCAGAATACCAACTATTATTCCCACAATATAGAGAGCTGCTACTATAAGCGCTCCTTTCCCCGGGAAGAAAGCTGCCACAAAGAATCCATAGATCGGATATTTTGCAGTACAGCTCATGAACGGTATCATCATTATAGTCATCTTCCTGTCTCGTTCGGAAGGAAGAGTCCTGCTGGCCATAACTCCGGGAACAGAACAGCCGAAGCCCACCAGCATCGGAACGATACTTCTTCCTGACAGACCAAGCTTTCTGAGAGGTCGGTCCATTACGAAGGCAACCCTGGCCATATAGCCCGTATCCTCCAGGAGTGACAGAAAGAAGAACAGCAGAATTATTATCGGAAGGAAACTCAGAACCGTTCCGACTCCACTGAATATTCCATCTATTATCAGAGAATGTATCACTTCATTCACATTCCACGAGGTCAGTGCACCATCTACATAATCAGTAAAAACTGATATCAGTTTCTCAAGAAGCTCCTGAAGCCATGCCCCTATAAGATTGAAGGTCAGAAATGCAATAACTCCCATGATGGCGATGAATGTCGGAATCGCAGTAAATTTACCGGTAAGTATCCGGTCTATCTTCTCACTTCTTTCACGTTCCTTACTCTCAGTTGGTTTAACAACTGATTCTCTGACAATCTTATCAATGAAAGAGAAACGCATATCAGCAATGGCGGCTGCCCTGTCAATTCCGCGTTCTTCCTCCATCTGAACGATTATATGTTCAACCATTTCCTTCTCATTCTGAGATAGTTTAAGCGCATCTATTACCCTCGGATCACCCTCGATCACCTTATTTGCAGCAAAACGTACAGGTATATCTGCGCGTATGGCATGATCTTCAATAAGATGCATTATTCCGTGAATACATCTGTGAACTGCACCACCATGATCAGTTTCATCACAGAAATCCTTCTTACCCGGACTTTCCTGATACTTTGCCACATGAAGCGCATGACTTACAAGCTCATCAACACCTTCATTCTTGGCAGCAGAAATCGGGACAACAGGAATACCCAGCAATGCTTCCATGGCATTGATTCTGACGGCACCACCGTTACCTCTGACTTCATCCATCATATTAAGAGCAAGTACCATAGGAATATCCAGCTCAATAAGCTGCATGGTAAGATACAGATTTCTCTCTATGTTTGTAGCATCAACTATATTTATAATTCCTCTCGGCTTATCTCCGATAATATATTGTCTGGAAACAATCTCCTCATCTGTATAGGGTGACAGAGAATAGATACCCGGAAGATCCACCACCTCAGTATCAGGAAAGCCTTTTATGACTCCGCTCTTCTTGTCAACTGTAACACCCGGGAAATTTCCCACATGCTGATTCGAACCGGTAAGCTGATTGAAGAGTGTGGTTTTACCGCTGTTCTGATTACCCACCAGAGCAAAGGTAAGCTTTGTACCTTCCGGAAGAGGTTTCTCCGTAGCCTTCTCGTGATAGATTCCACCCTCACCGAGACCCGGATGGTGTTTATAATGAGAATGTTCTTTCTCTATGTTCTTCTCTATTTCTTTCCTGCTCTTCTTTCCTTTTTCAGCTGTTGATTTCTGAGCGGCAACTGCAGGGGAAGCAGAACTCTCCGACGTTTTATGAGAATCAGTCGCTTCAGAAGAACTTCCCTCAACAAGCTCTACACCAATCTTCTCGGCATCATCAAGTCGAAGTGTCAGTTCATAACCATGAATTCTGAGTTCCATCGGATCTCCCATGGGAGCAAGCTTTACAAGAGTAATCTCAACTCCCGGAATGACTCCCATATCAAGAAAATGCTGTCTGAGCGCACCCTCTCCTCCAACGTCTTTAATCAATGCTGTTTTTCCAATTTCCAGTTCTCTTAGTGTCATAATATCCTCATCTTTATCTATACATTTGCCGACAGAAGTGATTCCTTCAATCCATGGTAATCCCTTTCCAACTCTCTGGCACTTACCATCTTGGAATTCTCACCTCTGATGATAAGCTGAATCATTCCATCTGAAGTAGCAACCGTTATATCCAGATTCCTGGAATTCTCTACAGTAAATCTGGCAATATACTGGTCAGCTGTCTCAGCCTCCTTAGTATATACCACATGTACACCCATGTAGTCCATCTTCTCAGTAAAATGTCCCTTCACATTATAGGCATCAAATACAACAATTATTTCTGTTCCCTTGATTGCACGATATTCGGACATAATATCAAGAAGCTTGAATCTGGCTGCTTCAAGATCCAGAGACTGCCTGTCCTTAGATGCATTTGTATCAGCAATCAGTTCCTTCAGATCTTTCCATGCGTGGATTATATTATAACCATCCACCAGAAGATATTTCGTCTTCTCTGCCGGAGACTTCTTATTAGATTGATACTTCTGCG
>CACZPG010000034.1 GCA_902782965.1 uncultured Lachnospiraceae bacterium | reverse complement strand
TAAACAGCACTAATAATAATGATAATAATGACAACAGTAGTAGTATAATCAGTAATAGTATAATCAGTAATATTAATAATATAGAAACAATTTAAGGATATACATATGAATAAATTATATAATCATTTATTAGCAAATAATACAGGCACAATAGAAGACTTCCTTAAAAATAAAGGCTCTGGAGTATTAGACTATATAATAAAAATTGCTATTGCAATTATACTTTTCTATATACTACGGACAATACTTAAAAAGCTATCTACGAGAATCCTTAAAAGACTGGATAAGCGTGGAGTTGATGAAATAGCCAGCAGATTTATTATCAATATAATAAGATATGGAATAATTATATTTGCGATTTTTACAATAATTACTCAGTTAAATATTGTTAAAGAAGCATCTATTGCAGCCCTGGTTGCGTCAGCCGGTGTAGGAATATCTCTGGCAATGCAGGGAGCACTTTCGAATTTTGCAGGTGGTGTTCTGTTACTGGTGCTTAAACCCTTTAAAAAGGGTGATTATATTATTATTCCCAATGCAAATGTTGAAGGAACAGTAGAAGAGATACAGACTTATTATACAACTATAAGAACTATTCTCGATGAAACTGTAAAGATTCCTAATTCTCAGCTAACCAACAACTCAGTAATAAATAAACAAGGCAACGAAACAAGAGCACTGATAGTTAAAGTAAGTGTTAAATATGATACAGATATAAATAATGCCAAGGAAATCTTAAGAAAGATAATCGATGATCAGGAAGATACATTAGATTCAGGTAAAGATGTTTTCGTTGAAGAACTTGGTGATAGTGCAGTAGTACTTGGAATTATGTGCATGGTACCTGTACTAAAATATAACAGTATAAGAAGAACATTGAATGAGAAGATTATACTGGAATTCAAAAAACAGGGAATCAGTATTCCATATAATCAGATGGATGTACATATAATATCTTAATTGAAATATCTTAATTGAAATTAAGAATCATAAATGAAATTAAATATCTTAATAAATATAATAAATATAATAATAAAACAGCTGCATTTGAAAATGCAGCTGTAAAAACGCTATAATAGTTTACATAATTATTTTATGGTATACTAACAATAAAAAACATTAGTCGTTATTTTCTCTGAGAGTAACAGCATTTCTGTTTTTTCGTTTACGATATTCATCCATATCAGCATAATGCTTACGTGTTGTATTAACATCTTTATGACCCAGTACTTCAGCTACAAGATAAATATCAGAAGTCTGTTGATACAAAGCAGTACCATATGTACTTCTAAGTTTATGAGGCGTAATCTTTTTGAGAGGAGTTGAAACCTGAGCATACTTCTTAACCATATTTTCAACGGTACGGACAGTAATTCTTTTCCTGTGAGAGGATAGAAACAGAGCATCTTCATGACCATCAACTGCAACGATTTCTTTACGTTCTTTAATATAATCACGTAAATAACCGGAGGCTTCATCAGAGAAATATACAAATGCCTCATTTCCACCTTTTCTGGTAACTTTTACACGGGCATTATCAAAATCCACGTCATCTATATTAAGTCCGACAGTTTCAGAAACACGAAGACCGGTACTAAGCATAAGTGTGAGAAGAGCTAAATCACGAACCTTATCACGTTCATGAAATTTCTGTTGACGATCAGTAAGATTGATACCATATTCCACTGTATCAAGAAAATCAGCAGTTTCATTAGCTTCCATACGTGTAATGGTTTTCTCGTGAATCTTAGGAGTTTTAACCTTCTCAGTTACATTCTGAGAAATCATATCATTAATATAAAGGTATGAGAAAAACTTACGTATGCCAACAAGCTTACGTTTCTTTGAAGCATTATCATTAGTATATTCACGGCCATTACGAACATAGTAGGAGAGATAATCCAGGTATTCTTCAAAATCTCTTGCAGAAAGTTTATTAAGATCCTCACAGGATATTTCAAATAATTCCTTCTTTTTCAGGAAAGGATTCTCACTCTGTAAAAACTCAAGGAAATACTTAATATCATGAGCATATCCGATTCTTGTTCTTGGCTGTGTCGTAGTTTCAATAGATCTCATAAAATCCTTAACATACGGTGGCAGATCAGAAAGAATTGAACGTAATTCCAGTATCTGTTTTTTTGATAGCTGCTTAGCATAAGATTCAGACATAGTTCAAACCTCATAAGATATTAAAAACTTATAAAAACAAAAATATCAATATATAGAACAGCAGTAACATTATAACACATATTTATTCGTGAAACCATAGTTTTGCGAAAATAAAGCCGTGCAAATATACGATAGTAGTACTTTGTGCATGCTTGCATGCTAAAAAGTGCTATCTGTCGTATATTTATACGGGCGACAGCCCGGAATCGCTGAACTTTAAGGCAG
>CACZPG010000033.1 GCA_902782965.1 uncultured Lachnospiraceae bacterium | reverse complement strand
CCTGCATAACAAGGAAACCGGGACGAATGTCAGGGCAGTATTTGCTGCGCTTATCGTTACCAGTTCTCTTGGACTTTTCTGGGATGAAGTTGCCTGGCTGGTTCAGGGACTTTCTGAATTTTCCGTTGCAAATCGTGTGACAAATGCTCTTCTGTATGTCAATAGCTTTACAATGGAGCTGATGTTCTGGAATTATATAGTATATGCATTTAAGATTAAGACAAAGGTGGCAGATTTTACCACCCGTTTTCTGATCATATTCTGGTTTCCAATGACTATATCGTCGCTGGCAAATATATTTATTCCAGTTTATTTTACAGTGGACAGTTCGGGAATGTATCAGAGGAGTTTTCTATATCCTCTTCATCTTCTGTACTTTCTTGTGGTAATTCCCGTCGCTGCTTTTCATATAATCAAAACCAAGATAACCTGGAGAGAGAAGATTATAGCATCAACCTTTTTCATTTTTCCTCTTGTTGGTGAGATAATTACTTTTTTCCATTTCGGAATATCAACAGCTCCGGTTTGTTTCATGCTATCAATACTTCTTAATTACTGCGTAATTATTTCTAACAGAGAGAAGAGCTTCCTTGTCACCCAGAATGGACTGGCAATCGCCTCTAAGATACAGATGGGAATGCTTCCTAATTCGAAGGGTGCATTTCCGGACAGGGATGATTTTGATATAGCTGCTTCTATGACGCCGGCAATGACTGTTGGTGGGGACTTTTATGATTTTTTCCTTATTGATGATGATCACCTTGCGATACTTATTGCGGATGTATCAGATAAGGGAATCCCGGCAGCGCTTTTCATGACGGTATCTAAGGTGTTTATGAGAACCTGTATACAGATGGGTGGAAAACCTGCGGATATTATAGCTCATGTGGATGAACGTATATCTGCTGAAAACGAAGCCGGAATGTTCGTTACCCTCTGGCTTGGTATCATTGATCTAAGGACAGGACATGTGGAAGCTTGTAATGCCGGACATGATTATCCGGCTATCGGACATATGTCTGAGGGTTATAAAGTTGAGAAGACAAAACATGGTCCTCCAATAGCATTTATGCCGGGTATGGAGTTTCCGGGTATCAGCTTTGATTTAGAACCCGGAGAGAGTATATTCTTATATACTGACGGACTGGTGGAGGCAAAGAGATCAGATAATGAAAGGTTTGGCGTTGACAGAATGCTGAATGTGCTTAATTACAGTAATGCCAAAACTGATGAACAGCTTATAGCTGATGTAAAAAAAGAAGTTGAGAAATTTGTAGCTGATGAACCACAGTTTGATGATATGACAATGCTTAGTTTTACATATAAAGGAAGGTAGTCCGTTTTGACCAAAAAGATATATAAACTAATGGATAAATATAGTGATATAAGTGTCCGTATGGGCTTCTTCTGCTTGTGCTGTCTTTTTATTACGGCACTTCTTCTGCAGCTTTTCAGGGGCGAAGACGGAATGGAGCTTTCCTGGGAATTCAGCTGTGGTATGGAGGTTTTCGGAATCGCTATATGTGCAGTAGTTTATTATAGCTGTATGCATAATAAAGAATCCTTTGGATTTGAGACAAATGTATTCTCCGCACTTATAGTTACCTCGGCTCTTAATCTGTTCCTGGATGAATGGTCCTGGCTGGTTCAGGGTGTTGCAGAGGCCAGAACGGCAAATGTAGTCTCCAATGTACTTCTGTATGTAAATACTTATACCATGGGACTAATGTTCTGGATATATGCCTGCAGGATGCTGGATGTAAAAACAAGGCTTGTAAGGATTTCTACGAATACATTTATTATAGCTTATTTTCCTGCTTCATTAATCTGTGTATTAAATGCGGTATATCCTATATATTTCAGCATTGATTCTCTTGGAGTATATAGGCGGGAATCCTATTATATGTACAGGAACTGGTTATATCTGATTATCATTCCGGCCATCATAGAGCTTCTTATCAAATCCAAATCAAGCTGGAGAGAGAAGAGTCTGGTGGGAACATTTCTTGTGCTTCCGCTGATGGCAGAAACATTATCATATTTCAAATTTGGCATGTCTACAAAACCTATTGCTTCAATGATAGCTATAGTGCTTAATTATGTAGTGCTTGTAAGTAAGAGAGAGAGAAGCATTGCCACCACACAGGGGGCGTTGGGAATAGCTTCCCAGATACAGGAGGGAATACTTCCGAAAAATCCTGAAAAACTTCAGGGTAAGAAGAATTATGAAGTATTTGCTTCCATGACTCCTGCCCAGGAAGTGGGAGGAGACTTCTATGACTACTTCATGATAGATGATGATCATCTGGCCATACTTGTGGCAGATGTTTCCGACAAGGGACTCGGGGCAGCGTTTTTTATGATGATAGCCAAGGTGCTGATAAAATCAAGAGCGGAGCTGGGAGGTACACCTTCCGAGATTATTTCATATGTTGACGATAGAATAACAAAGACAAATGAATTTGGTATGTTCGTAACAGTCTGGCTTGGAATTATAGACCTGAGTACAGGACATATTGATGTTTGTAATGCAGGACATGACTATCCAGCCATCCTTAAAGAGACAGGAGGATTTTGTGTCGAAAAAACTACCCACGGTCCACCAATTGCATTTCTTCCCGGAATGCCTTATCCACAGTACAGCTTCGATATGAAACCGGGCCATAGAATATTCCTGTATACAGATGGGCTGGTAGAGGCTAAACGTCATGATTCAGAACGTTTCGGAACAGACAGGATGCTTCAGGTTCTGAACGATAACAAAAGTGCTGATAATCAGACTCTAATAAGTATAATGAGAGATGAGGTAGACAGATTTGTGGACGGAGAACCACAATTCGATGATATGACTATGTTGGGATTTACGTATAAATAAATCTGTAGAATTTTAGTTAGGATTTTTCCTTTTCGAGTTTTTGCTTATTATATATATAGGGATTATGATCGGCTATGGACTCTATAACTATCAGATGGCAGATTATGATACTTGCGCTTATCATATTCCTGATCAGCTACTTCGGAGCACTCTGGATAGAGAAGCTGATGAAACAGCGTCAGCAGCAGAAATTAAGTCAATAGAAATAACGTGTATTATATAAAATAATCGAAGCAGGAGTCGGTATGGCTCCTGCTTTTTCTGTAAT
>CACZPG010000032.1 GCA_902782965.1 uncultured Lachnospiraceae bacterium | reverse complement strand
AGGCGCATAATAACAACTACAGCCATAACTTCCATCAAGGCTGTTGATCAGATAATCTCCCTCATTACCTTTGCCATTATGCTGAGCCGCCTTACCCAGAATCTCCCAGCCGATATTTTTCTCAGGAAGGCTGCCCTCCAGAGCGCCGGAAACAAGCGAACTGGCTAAGGTCTTATTTCCATTTGTAGAGGCCTGAATGATCTCATCATATAAATCCTTATCAATCGATACCTTCCGTTCAAACATATACTTAATTGAAAAACCACTGCTATGTGACTTAAGCATACTCCTTACATAGGAAGCCGCATCATCAATCTGGGATTCGGTGTATGCAGGTGCATCCTCAGCATGCACCAGGCTGATGGGGCTGAACAGCATCACAAAAATAAGTGAAATGACCATTCCAACCGAAACAAAACTTAATCTTTTCATAATCATTATCCCCTCAAAAACAAATTGAATCCTTCGGGCGACTAAAAAACTTAAAAAACAAAAAAGCATCATATAATCAATGACGCTTTTAACCTAACTAATGTATAATCCCTGTATTTTCATCAGTGCAGCTGGCTGCCTGTTGATCCGGATAAATCACTTAAGGCCCTGTAGCTTTGCGTCATATGATTTCTCATATTTTGCCCTATAAAATTTTCTATAACCAAATAGATAAACTATCACAAATAAAACATATCAAAACAAATGCATATTCATAGTAATTTTATCATTTTCTAACAATTGTAGTCAATCACTAAACAATGAAGTCTTTCTGAAATACTGCACAATTTTTTCTGTAATGTAAGAAGCAGTTTTTGTATATATTGTATACAGTCCAGATATAATCAATTTTATTTGTTAAATCAAAAGATTTCATATTTATGAGATTTCTTCATCGTATGATAAACCTTTAGTCTTCAACTTCTGATAAAGCTTTAGATTTCATTTTTTCCTTCTTGTTATTCTCTCTGAGTTCCCTGAAGAATTCTTTAAGCATTTCGGAACACTCTTCTTCCATAATCCCCCGTTTTACCGAAACCTGATGATTGAACTCCTGCATATCCAGAAGGT
Organism: uncultured Lachnospiraceae bacterium; assembly: GCA_902782965.1. Taxonomy (GTDB): domain Bacteria; phylum Bacillota; class Clostridia; order Lachnospirales; family Lachnospiraceae; genus Eubacterium_Q. The sequence continues at coordinate 3,350 of CACZPG010000032.1, read as the reverse complement.
TTATTATAGACCCTGCGCAGCCGGCCTTAGGATTCATACATCCGATAACCACCTCGGGAATCCGGGCCTGTACTATAGCTCCCGAACACATCTGACAGGGTTCAAGCGTAACATACATGGTACAGTCTTCCAGTCGCCAGTCGCCTAAATATTTTGAAGCTTTCTTTATAGCCATTATTTCAGCATGAGCAAGAGAAGATCTGTCCTTATTTCTCCTGTTATAACCTCTGCCGATAACTTTATCTTCAAACACAATAACACAGCCAATAGGAACATCCCCATTAGCTGCTGCCTTTCTTGCAAGCTTTATGGCCTGCCTCATGTATTTGTCCTCAGTGGATAACCTCATTATTGTTCCCTCATCTATAACAGGCGGTAATTCAAAATATGAATTACCACCTGTTTTAAATTAATCACTTAACTGTAACTTTAATCTTTGCACTTACGCCGTTCTGGGCGTATGCATATACGTAGCAGGTACCTTTAGCTACAGCCGTTATCTTGCCGTTCTTTACTGTGGCAACGCTAACGTTATCAGATTCCCATGCAACCTTACGATGTGCATTAACCTTCTTATTATACTTAAGAACTGCCTTGATTTTCTTTGATTTTCCTTCTGTAAGGGACATCTGGGTCTTGCTGAGCTTAACCTTTGTGTTATTGCCCTTCTTACCACCATCTGTTGTTACATGGATGGTCTTGGAAGCTGCAATTGCTTCATCACCCTTTACAGCAACTATGGTGTACTTGTAGTAGGTTCCCTTCTTAAGCTTCTTTGCTGTATATGAAGTTCCCTTTACAGTAGCTATCTTCTTATACTTGTTCTTCTTACCACATTTATTTCCGAAGATTATATATTCATCTGCCCCCGGAACCTTTGACCAGGACAGCCTGATAGAATTCTCTGACTTCGGAGTACCTTTTGCTTTAAGTAATGTAAATGTTGATCCCTTTGTATCCTTCTCGTCTTTGATATTTAAAATAGTCTTCTCTATTTCATCAACCTTTACAGGATTTGATGGAGATATATCATTTTTGTCTCGTGTAATATCCGGTGTTGGTGTCGGTTCAGGTGATGCAGTCGGAGAAACAAGCTTTGGTAAAACTACTGAATTATGATCTGTTATTTCTTTTGTTCCGGCAGCGTCTTCAAACCATTTATCACAGACTGAACATTTATAGTATTCCTTATTTCCTTCCTCACTTTCAGTAGCTGCTTTTGCAGGAACTTTTGTAAGAGTATGTGGTTTAAAATCTAGGTCTTCTGTCTTAGTCCCGCCACATAAGCAGGTATATGTCTTTATACCTTTTTCTTTACAAGTCGATTCTTTTGTAACAATGCCTTCATCCCAGACATGAGCATTTGATATCCATGTGAATTCATTTTTCTCAGCATACTTCTGTGCCTCTGAACCACACTGTCCTGTAATTGCGAAGCCTTCTATTTTATTTGAATTATAATCATAACCTATAGATTTATCCGCTATACTTATGACACTTGGCGGAATTATAATACTTGTCAGTTTATTTCCTGTTCCATTAAAAGTATTAACAAATGCCCCTTCTCCTATGGTTTTTACTCCATTTCCGAGATCAACACTTTCAAGAGCATTACACCATAAAAAGGCATAGTTTCCGATACTATTTACACTATCCGGAATTGAAATCGTTTTAACATATAAGGGAGCAAAGGCATAATCTCCTATATGCGTAACCCCTTCTTCTATCACTAATTTTTTAATATTCAAAGTTATATCATACCAAGGAGATTTTCCCACTTCGTAATCTGCCATAGCACCATTCCCGGAAATAGTGAGTGTTCCGGTACTGATGTCAAAGTCCCAGTTACAATCACCGGTAACTCCGGAATGTATTTGGGGTTTACTAAGTTTTACAGGCGCACTTGCATAATCGGTTTTCTTTTCTCCATTCACATCCTCTGCAAGAAAATATACCTGATAATCCGTTCCCCATTTGCTCATATCGAGCTCCGAAGGAAAATCAAATGTTCCATAACCCACTGGCGAAAAAGCTCCGTCAACATTCAGCTTTCCATAGTAAAGTATTTTCACATCGTCTTCGTTTACTTTCTGATACTGTTTATTTAGAATAAGAACGGAAACCTGTGTGGCATTTTCTTTATCATTTCCACTTATATTATATGGTATCGTAACCTTTTCACCTTTCACCCCAGCTTTTTTACCTGACTGAAGAGCTGCGGTCATGTCAGTATCCAACAGAGTCAGCTTATACTCAGCATGCTTCTCCCCGGCAGTTCCCGGGATTACAGATGAGAAGATGACAGATTCAAGATTCACATTAAAAGAGGGGCTCACACACCTCTCTTCCCACACACCAGCACCAGTCAGACTTCCATCAGAACCAACGCAGCCAGAACGGTTCGTAATGTTTTCAAAAGCCGAACGCGACAACCAAGGGGCAGCTTCGCTGCCCAACTTCTTAATTCTGCTCTCAATCGGATTAACTGTTGTGGAATATCCATAAGCATTGTTGGAAAGGTCTTCCATATCAAGAAGGAATACCCTGTCATTATCAAGGGCAACGTAATTTTTTAATATACCTTTAGTCCAGTCTGCAACCTGTACCTCACCTTCAGCATTAAGAGCATGAGTTTCTATATCACTATAAGCAATCGCAACTTTTTCAGGGGATGTAAAACTACCTTCCTTCTCAAGAAATTCACCTGCATTGAGTCCCTTCTTCACATTGGAATAAGCCCACTCATTGGCTTTAGTTGCTTCTCCACTAGGATAGGCACTATTATTGAACTTAGCCCTGTATAGTACACTGTCACAGTCAAGGAGCATGGTTGTTCCACCATAAATTGAAGTATTCGGATCAAGCACACGATACCTTACCGGTTCTCCATTATATGCACCGTACCATACATAACTTCCGGTCCATGGCTTATCAGCCTCTCCCGGTTCCGGTGCATTTATGGCACTTGTTCCAAGACAAGCCACCTGTTTATCTCCTTCATCTGCATTAACCAGTGATACAGGACCACCCACAACTGTCAGCATGGATGCTGATAGTACCGTTGTCATAAAAAGTGATAACAGTTTCTTCCCTCTGTTCTTAGTCATATTCATTCCTCCCTTAGAAAATCTTAAACCTTCTAATAAAAAATCCTTAGGTCAACATTAATATATACAATATTCAAGTTCAAGAGAAAAATGCCAATTTCTGCAAATGTATCCATTAGATACCTCGATAAATCAAGCAAATAAGCCAAAGTACAAAAAGCAACATATAGTAAAGGCTGCACATTTTACCGTGCAGCCCTTATGTTTACTATCGTAGAAGCCTTATTTCCTTTGCCTTGTTTT
>CACZPG010000031.1 GCA_902782965.1 uncultured Lachnospiraceae bacterium | reverse complement strand
CGCCGATCGGTTTCACAGAAGTATCGGGGTAGGCGGACATTCTTTTTTACAGCGTTAAACGAGGTCGACAGGCAACGGTTAGCAAGTGCAGCGTGTTTGAACAGGGAACGTGCTCATGTTCAAATCTGCTTGTATATAATCTGTTTATCAAAAAATCTATAGTTCTAAAAGACAGGAGAATAGGAAATAATGATATTTAAGAACAAGAAACTAAGTAAACTATTTATAGTCACTCTACTTGCTGTGGCAATGGTTATGGGAATAATTCCTTATGGTTTTAATCTCAGAGGTGATGCTTTCGTCAGTGAGGTAAATGCGGCGCCGACATATGAAAGTCAGGTAACCTTCGTGATGTATGAGAAGAATCAGGTGGCTGAGTTTGAAGTTACAGATCTTATCAGTACTGAGGTGCTTGAAAGTTCGGCAGTGAGCAGCAGTAAGGGTTCAGTTGCATCTGTATACGACATTACGAGAAATGAACAGGAGAGTGAAACTGAAATCCTGGATACTGCAGAACAGTCAGATGATACGAATTCCTATTCCTATACTATAGGTCTCAAGCTTAAGAAGGCCGGTACAACTACTGTATCATTTACTATAGGTGGAAATACATATAGCACGACAGTGAAAGTTGTTAAATATGTGAATCCGGTTAAGACTATTAAGATCAAAGGTCTTAATAAGGGAAAGAATATAGCTTCAAAGACCAAGAAGAAGAACTATATTAATTTCAAAGGCGTTTCAAGTAAATCTTCAACAATCAATATCACACCGAAAGCTGGATGGACAGTGGAAAGCATAAGCTGTACCTGCAGCAATACAGATGAATCAGCCAGCAGGAAGAATACTGTAAGAAATGGGGAGGCAACTGTAACGGTGAAATCAATGTCTCTCGGTGTGCTCAGAAAGTATTATACCTATTATATTGATGTAACATTGGTAAATAAGGGTGGATACAGAGAATCTCTTCATTACTGTATAAGTAATACAGAGAAGATTCAGAGTGTATATTAGTATTGATTTAGAAAGCTGAAGATATAAGAGGAGATTACAGATGAGACAGATAACTCATAAATTAGTTTACATAATTCTGACGATTGCACTGATGATCTGCATATTCCCTGCAGATACTGTCAGAGCAGAAAGTATAAGAACTAAGTCAGATTCATATGCTTATTATAATCCTGCCCTTAAGAGTAATGTGGCAGTAATAGAAATAAGTGGTCTTACAAAGGACCAGAGAATTGTAAAAGAAAGTATTGCCAGCAGCAATGCTTCAGTTGGTAAGATTAAGAGCTATACAAGAAGATCCTTCTATTCTAATACTGCAAAGGTTGATTCCAAATCCAGAAGCAGTGAGAGAAAGAGCTATTCTTATTTAATAAGGGTTAACCTTTATGCAGTCGGAGATACAACTATTTCTTATACTATAGACGGAACTGCTTACTCAACCGTACTTCATGTAACTGCATATTCCAGTCCTGTCAGTTCTGTATCTGTAGCGGGAGTCAACTCTTCAGCCAATCTTGTAACTGATGTGGATTTCTCAAAGGGTTACGGAACAGGAAGATTTGCTAATGTAAATAAGAAGAATGCCAAACTGAAGATCACTCCTTCAACAGGATGGAGAGTCATCAGTGTTTCCAGTGAGAATGAATCTACAGGCTATGAATATAAGAAATATAACAATTCCTCCACTAAGAGTATCTCATCCTTTAATCTGGGTACTCTTAAGCAGGACGAGGATGTTAATATTCAGATAGTATTCGCTGACAGCTATGGAAATAGTATGAGTCTGACCCTCAGACTCAGCAGTCCTGCAAATTTAAAATGATATAGCTGACTGATAGTTAGCATTTAGTACATATATATGAAAGGGAAAAAACATGGACAAGATTGCAGTTCTTATACCATGCTACAACGAGAGCAAAACAATTGAAAAGGTAGTCAAAGATTTCAGAAAGGTTTTACCGGAAGCTGTTATCTATGTCTATGATAATAATTCCAATGATGGTACCGATGAGATAGCCAGAAAAGCAGGCGCTATTGTAAGATACGAATATCAGCAGGGAAAAGGAAATGTTATCAGAAGAATGTTTCGTGAGATAGATGCTGAGGCATATATCATGGTTGACGGTGATGATACTTATCCTGCAGAGCATTCCAGAGAAATGGTTGATAAAGTTCTGGAGAGAAATGTTGACATGGTCATAGGGGATAGATTATCTTCTACTTATTATGAAGAGAATAAGAGACCATTTCATAATTTCGGTAATTCTCTGGTTCAGAAGAGTATCAATACACTCTTTAAAGCTGATATTAAGGATATAATGACAGGATATAGAGCATTTTCCTATATGTTTGTCAAATCATTTCCTGTTCTTTCCAATGGCTTTGAGATTGAGACTGAGATGACAATACATGCCATTGATAAGAGAATGTACATGGAAAATGTGATCATAGATTACAGAGACAGACCGGAGGGCAGCGAGTCCAAGCTTAATACCTATTCTGACGGTATCAAGGTTCTGTTTACGATAGCCAGACTCTTTAGAATGTATAAACCCTTCAGTTTCTTTGCACTTCTTGCAGCTGTACTTACGATACTGTCGGCAATCTTCTTCATACCTGTATTTGTTGATTATCTGAATACCGGACTGGTTGAGAAATTTCCTACACTCATTGTGTGTGGATTCGTAATAGTGGCGGCCATAATCAGTCTGTTCAGTGGTCTTATTCTTTCTTCCATAGTTCAGAAGAATAAACAGGACTTCGAGATGGAACTGAAGAGAATCAATCATGATTATAAAGCTGGAAAAGAATAATAATGACTTAGCCAGCTGATAATATATAACCGGAAAGAGTAATAAATAGATGAGCAACCCGGATAAGAAAAAATCTGTCATAAGCATAATATGGGCCTTTCTTCTGAGTGTGGTTGCAGCTACAGGTCTTACCTGCAACATGAAGGATCTGTATGTTGAACTGGATTCCTATATGGAGAAATTCCCAGCTGTTTTCAGAGCCATATTCAGAATGGCTCTTGTTATCAACCGTGACAGATTATATTTAAGCCTTGTAATAGCTGCAGTATTTATCCTGCTTCTCTATACCCGAAAGTTTGAGTATGAGAAGAGAGATAAAGTGATTGCGGCTGTTTTTAGTGTGTTTTTCAGCGTAATGCAGATCATTGCAATATCATTTGATACTACAAATAATGCAGACTTTATCAGAATATCACTCTTTGTATTTATAAGAGCCTGCTTCTTTACCTGTGGATATATTATCGTGTGGTATCATATCAGTCTGCTGGTTATGAAGAAATATGATGCTCTGGTTCAGAAGGGAGTTCTGTTTGGAAGTACTCCGGCTGAATATAACATGAAGAGAGAGATTATAAGAACCGCTCTTATAACCTTTGTATGCTGGCTCCCTTATTATATTCTGTTATTCCCGGGAACCGGTAATGGAGATACCTCCAGACAGATAATAATGTTCTTCCATGAAAGGAAGGATATGCTTCTGGATTATTCTCCTAACGTGGCAGAAGATGTTTACATCACCAATATGCACCCATTCTTTACAACAGTAATCTTCGGATTATTTGCCAAACTGGGTACAGAGGTTTTCGGAAAGATTGAGATTGGAATCGGAATATTTACATTTATCCAGATGGTAATGTATACACTTGTTTTTGCGTATACATTATGCTATTTTGAAAGCCGTGGACTCAGCAGAAAAATGAAAAGGATACTACATGTGTTCATTGCTGTCTGTCCGCTGTTTCCTCTTTACAGTATCTGCATGCTTAAAGATACAATGTTCGCACTTACCTATATTCTGCTGACTCTGGGGCTGTTCGAAATCTACAGAAGCAGGGGTGAGATATTCAGAAATAAGAAGTTTATAGTTTTCATGCTTATTGACTCCTTACTGTTTACACTTGCCAAGAATCAGGGTGTATATTTTCTTATTGTAATTCTTATAGTAAGCGTGATAGTATATCGAAGGGAAATTATCAGGATACTTATTGCTTTCGGGCTTCCGGTTGTTTTTTTCATGGGACTGTGGACACCTGTGATCCTTCCTGCTGCAAAGGTTGCTCAGGGTGGAAAACAGGAAATGCTGGGAGCGCTTTTTCAGTGTACTGCAAGGTATCTGGTTTATTATCCTGATGAGGTCACTCAGGAAGAGAAGGAAGCCATTGATGGTGTACTTGATTATGAACAGATTCCGGAGCTTTACAGTCCGCAGCTGCAGGATCCTGTGAAATTTACGTTTAAGCAGGATAGTACCTCTGAAGATATGAAGAATTATTTCGGAGCCTTCTTCTCGATGTTCAAGAAACATCCGGTTTGTTATATAGATGCAATCATCAATAATGCATTCGGTTTCTTTGATGTTTCAAGAATGTCAAAGATGGCATATACCTATTTCTGGAATAAGATTGATAAGGATAATAAGCTCTATGTCGAAGGTGCATTTCCGAGACTGCAGAAGATTGGTTATAAGCTGATATTCTTCATTCAGAGATTCCCGGTTATCAATATTATCTTCAGTGTCGGAACCTATACCATGATATCAATTTTCCTGATACTGCTTATTATAAGAAATAAACAGTATGGGAAACTGTATCCTGCAATCGTAACGATTCTGTCAATTCTGCTTCTGGTTATATCACCGGCAGGCGGTAATTTCAGGTATACTATGCCTATGTTTATGCTTCTGGTATTCAATCTGATTCTGTGTCCGTTCAGGGAGACTGCCGAGAATAAACAGGAAGCGTCACCTGAAGTTAAGAAATGATAATTGGAAGTTATGAATAATATTAAGATAATTAAGGCAACTAAGAATAGTAGCTATAACGAAGCTTTATAAGAAGAGCTGAGATATGAAATCAATAGTAAAGAAAATAATAAAAATATTAATACTGTTATTAACCTTTCTGTCCGGTCTGATCTTTGCAACTGAAGTCTGGCTGATCAGAACCTGGTCGGATCTTAATGCCAATGAGGTGATGTTTCATCTGACTCAGCCTCTGGAAGGCTCTAATCCTCAGATGGTTGTCAGTTATATTGTCAAATATCTGATTCCTGTGATTCTTATAATGGCTGTAGCAGTGTTCGTAGCGATACTTGCTCACAAAAAGGCAAAGGCTTTAATAGTATATATTATTTTTCTGGCTGGAGCTCTCGGGTTGTTTGTTCTCTCGGGAGTCCTTATTGAGAAGAAACTTGGATTTATTTCCTATGTTAGATCCTACATGGCGGCATCTTCGGGCAAGGGAGAAGACTTTATAGGGAATAACTATGTTGATCCGGGAAGTGTCAGGATAGAGTTTCCGGACAAAAAGAGAAATCTTATATATATTTACCTTGAATCCGTAGAGATGACCTTTACAGATTCACAATACGGTGGAGCTTTTCCGGAGAATCTGATTCCGGAACTTTCAGACCTGTCAGCTGAGGGAGAGGATTTCTCAGCCGAAAATGGTGGAGAAGAGGATAAACTTCTGGAAGGCGGAGTATCTCTGGAGGGTACCAACTGGACTATGGGAGGAATGTTTGCTCAGACTTCGGGACTTCCCCTTCAGGTATCTGTTGGTGGAAATGCCATGGCCAAGCAGAGTGAATTCTTCCCGGATCTTATTACTCTCGGAGATATCCTGAAGAATAACGGTTATAAGCAGGAACTCATGATAGGTTCCGAGGCAAAGTTCGGAGGCCGGGATACATACTTCACCCAGCATGGAGATTATGCACTGCTGGATTATAACTGGGCTAAGAAGGAAGGCAAGATTCCTGAGGATTACTTCGTATGGTGGGGCTTTGAGGATGAAAAGCTCTATGATTATGCAAAAGAAGAACTTACACGTTTATCTGCTGAAGAAGAACCTTTCAATTTCACTATTCTGACGGTTGATACACATTTTGAAAATGGGTATATATGTGATCTGTGTGGCAAGGAGCATGGAGATAATCAGTATGCAAATGTCTATTCCTGTGCCAGCAGGCAGGTTGTGGAATTTGTAAGATGGATTCAGCAGCAGCCTTTCTATGATAATACAACAGTTATTCTGTCAGGAGATCATCCTACAATGGACAAGGATTTCTGTAATGATGTAAGTGCTGATTATCAGAGAAGAACCTATGTGAATATTCTGAACAGCGGAACTGAAAGAACAGAATATGCTGACAGAAAATATACTACAATGGATATGTTTCCGACTACGCTTGCTGCGATGGGAGTCAGTATAGAAGGAGACAGGCTTGGACTGGGAACCAATCTGTATTCGGATAAGGAGACTCTTATTGAACAGTACGGGGCAAGTGATCTTGACAGTAAGGTAGGGACTCCGTCAGCATTTATGACCAAACAGAGTCATATAGTTATTACTAAGCAGACTCTTGATAAGGTACAGAGTTGTGATATTAAATTTAAAGCCGCTGATGACGGAAAGCTGACGGTTACAATTCCGAAAATAAAGGCTATAAATATAAAAAGTCTGGAAAAGGCAGAGATGGAAGTAATCAGAAAATCCACCGGAGAGAAGCTGGATTATGACATGACTATCAAAGCTAAGAAAAATGATCCGAATATGTTTTCGGTAAAAGCAAAAACAGATATAGCAGAAAATGAAAAAAGTGATATAATCATTAAGATATACTTTACTGTACAGGGGATAAAACACTATAAAGTATATGAGTGGAGTGAAGGCTATGAATAGGCATTCTGAATAAATATTCTGAATAGAAATAAAATTCTCTTATGAGGTTTTGAAATGAAAATTCTAAAAAACATAATTAAAGTCTTAATAATACTGTTCTTTATGTTTTCTGTTGTTTTATTCTTTACACAGATATGGCTTCTGAGCAGATGGGCCGAACTTACTGCGGCAGAGGTACTATATCATATTCTTGCACCGCTTAATGGTACAAATCCCGATATGATAAAGGATTATATTATTAAATTCCTCATACCGGCAGTCCTTGTCATTATTGTATTTGCTGTTATTTTTATTATTGTTATAAAGAAGCATAAAGCTAAGACAAAGGCATTCTTTATATCGTTGGCTGCTATCGGACTGCTCCTTATGGGAATCAGTCTTTTGAGAATAGAAAGAAATGTCGGACTTTTCTCTTATTCCTTTAACTATCTTAAGGCAAAGAAATTTGAGGGTGAAGATTTCATTGAGATAAATTATACAGATCCCAAGAAAGTTAAGATAGAATTTCCTGAGAAGAAAAGAAATCTTATATATATTTATCTTGAATCTATGGAAGTGACTTATTCCGATAAAGATTCGGGTGGATATTTTGAAACTGATTATATTCCTGAGCTTACTGCTCTGGCAAAGGAGAATGAATGCTTCAGCGATGATGATAAATTGAGAGGAGGAGCAGCATTTCCCGGAACTAACTGGACCATGGGAGCCATGTTCGGAACAACCTCGGGACTTCCTCTGCAGATTTCTCTGGGGGCTAATTCCATGGGAAGAGAGGACAGCTTCTTCTCCGGAGTTACTACTCTGGGTGATATTCTTAACAGAGAGGATTATAAGCAGGTGCTTCTGCTTGGATCAGAGGCACATTTCGGAGGCCGTGAGTCATATTTCACAGAGCATGGAAATTATGCCATGCTGGATTATAACTGGGCAATTAATGAGGGAAAGATTCCTGCCGATTATAAAGTCTGGTGGGGTTATGAGGATGAGAAGCTTTTTGAATATGCGAAGGAACAGTGCCTTGAGCTTTCCTCCGGTAAGAAACCTTTCAATATGACAATGCTTACGGTTGATACACATTTCCCTGATGGATATGTATGTCGTAATTGTGAGAATAAATATGATTCCCAGTATGGAAATGTTCTGGCCTGCTCCAGCAAAATGGCTGAGGAATTTGTAAGGTGGGCTCAGCAGCAGGATTTCTATGAGAATACAACAATTGTAATCACCGGTGATCATCCTACGATGGATCCTAATTTCGTTAAGGATGTATCCAAGAAATATTCCCGAAGAACCTATACCTGTATCATTAACGGAGCTGCTGAGAAAGAGAATAAAGATGCCAGGGATTTCTCAACCTTGGATCTCTTCCCGACAACCCTTGCAGCTATGGGAGTTACTATTGAAGGTAACAGACTCGGACTTGGAGTGAATCTCTATTCTGACGAAGAAACAATCGTTGAAAAATACGGTGAGAAGGTGTGCTCAGACAGAATTAATGTTCCGTCTGTATTTATGGATAAGCTTAGCGAGGTAGTAATTACTACTGAGGATCTGGACAGAATCAAGAAGGCAAAGATTTCTGTTACTGAACTTGAAGATGGTTCGGGAGTTCAGGTAACACAGCTTCATATTAGATCGATTAAAGCAGCGTCTCTGGAAGAGGCTGATCTGGAAGTGATAAATAACAGAACCGGAGAAACAAGGCACTATGATATGGCACGGGTTACCTATGCTAACAATCCTGCCAAATTCTCCAATCAGGCAGTTATAGAAGGTACTTCGGCAGACTTTAAGGATCTGACCATGAAAATATATTTCACGGTAAAAGGAATTGATCATTATTTAATAAATACATGGAATTATAGTGAAGAGGAACAGATGTGGATTCCGGAATAATTGTTGCAACACATAAAAAATACTGGATGCCTGAGGATGGTATTTATATTCCGCTTCAGGTAGGAGCGGATGTTAATAAGACTCCCGAGGGAAGACCTGTGAATCTTGGTTACAGAAAGGATAACACAGGTGATGAAATCAGTCGAAAGAATAAGAACTACTGTGAACTTACAGGGCTTTACTGGGCCTGGAAGAATCTGAAGTCCGATTATGCCGGTCTGGTACATTACAGAAGACATTTCTCTGTAAGGCGTAAAGGAGATAAGAAGGAAAGAGTACTAAACTCCAGAGAACTTAAGGGATTATTCAAGAAGGCTGATATACTTCTTCCGAAAAAGAGACATTATTTTATTGAGACTAATTACAGTCAGTACATCCATGCTCATCATGCTGAGGATCTGGATACCACCAGGGAAATCATAAGTGAGAAATGTCCTGATTATTTATCTGCTTATGATAAGGTGATGAAACGTACAAGTGGTCACAGATTCAATATGTTCATTATGAAAAGGCAGTATTTCGATGAGTATTGTAAGTGGCTGTTTGATATTCTTTTTGAACTTGAGAAAAGACTTGATATTTCCCAGTATAATGAGAATGATTCAAGAGTTTTCGGATTTGTTAGCGAAAGACTTCTGGATGTATGGATTGAAACAAAGGGATATAAATATCTGGAAATCCCTTATATTTTCATGGAAAAGCAGAACTGGCTGATTAAGGGTACCAGATTCCTAAAACGTAAATTCAGGTGACTTGTATATGCTGAATGCACTTACACTTATCAGATGTATATTGGTGGGGATTGTTATTCCATTTCTGGCAGGTAAGAGTTTTCTGTTTCTTATTCAGGGCAGAAAAAATGATAAAGCCATGAATATGGGTTTATTTCTCATCTCCGGATATCTTCTGATATGGACGATGATAGAACTTCTGGCTATTCCTGTAACGATGCTTAAGGCATCCTTCAGCTGCGTTTTTATTCCTGTGACCGTAGTGGTCATATTAGCAGCTATAGCCGGTCTTGTCATAATAATTAAAGATATCAGAGGAAATAAGGGCGACGAAAAGTACGCCCTTATTTCCGTGTTTAAGACGAAAAGTGATGTTATAGCTTTTGTGATATTTATATTGCTGGCAATCGGACTTATCTGTGTTATAGAGATGACATTATTCTATGATGCGGATGACTCAAGATTCCTTGTAAATGCCGGAGATATACTGAGAACCAATCGCATACTGAGTACTGATCCTGTAACCGGAGGTCCGATTAATGAAGGCTATCGGGACTTTAAGAAGGATCTGATAGGTCAGTGGTCCGCATTTCTTGCCTATGGCGCCAAACTGTCAGGATTAAATGCAACTGTATATGCGCATTCCGTATATCCGGTAATTGCAATGATACTTATATTACTGATTTACTGGATACTTCTCGGGGAAAGAAGCATTACTGATAAGAGTATAGGACTGATCGCAGTGCTTGCCTTCATCATCTTTGGTAATTATTCAACTCATAGTCAGGAAACTGTTTCCGTGATCCGTATCTGGCAGGGAAAAGCTACCATGGCGCTATTCGGAACACTTACCATGATATATCTGTTTGGAAGGATTACCGAGAGAAAGAGTGATACTAAGAATAATACTAAGAGTAATACTAAGGGTGAGGATCTGAGAGATTTTATTCTTATCTTTACAGTTAATATGGCTATGTCATTAATGAGCAGCATGGGCATGGTGCTGGCAGCTGTTATGATTGCGATATATGGACTTTATGCTGGAATAATCAGAAGAAATATCAGGGTCTTTATAATATCCTGTATTCTCTGTGTTCCCAATGCCTTGCTTTATTTATTGAGTGCTGTCTATACTCTGGATAAATATCTTGGCTGATATAGACATACTGACAGGAAGTGAAATAAAATCCGCAGATAATTGTTTGTTTATAATCCGTAGAGATTTGTTTAATTATTCAAAATTATAATCAGGAAAATATTTAATCAGGGAAATATATAATCAGGGAAATGTCATGAAAGAAATTCTTAAAGCAATATTTGAGAAAACTTCAGAGTACTATGGCACCGCAACCTTTCTGGTAATGGCAGTGTTCATAGGTGTTCTTCTGATGTTCCTTGACTGGAAGAAATACAGCCGAGTGATAATTCCTGTTCTTATGAGTCTCTTTGTGATACTAAATCCGGTATGTTATAAGATTATTTTCTGTAAGATACGTTTCTGGAGACTATTCTGGATGATACCGATGGTTTACATAATTCTCATGGGCTTTATGGAGTTGATCAGAAGATGTGATACTCAGTGGAAGAAGGTAATCAGCCTGGTGGGGCTTATTGCACTTCTTGCTGTAGGCGGGGACAATGTTTTTGCAGACAGTGGTCTTGGAATAGCTGAGGATTCCTATAAGCTTCCTCATGGAGTAGTACAGGCCTGTGACGCAATGCTGAAGACAGATAAGACTCCAAGATGTGTGGTGGGTGGAGATCTGAGAACCGCAGTTCGTCTGTACTCCGGTGAGATCGAGCCTATGTACGGACGAGACACAGAGAATTACATTGATAAAGCCTCTGAATATGAGAAGAAGATATATAAACAGATGGAGAGTGAGAATCCGGATTATGCTTATATCCTGTCAAATGCAAGACGTCTGAAGTATAACTTCGTGGTTAATACATATGATAAACCAATAGATTATGAGACAATGACTGCATATGGCTATAAGCTTATCAGTGATAAGGGTGGGTACAACGTCTACTATAATCCAGATGTTCCGGAAAGTTCCTCCAATGAATCTTCAGGTTATACCTGGAAATCTAATGGAACCGGATGGTACTGTCTCGATGCTTCTGGAAATCGACTTAAGAATACTAATGCTGAAATAGACGGTGTCTGGTATTACTTCAATAATAAAGGATTTCTTATGGAATCCATGGACAGTAAATCAGCAGAGACTATTAATTCTACAGACCTGATACTGACGGCCTACGGTTCTCCGGATAAGACTCCCGACTTTATAACCCTTGATGATCAGCAGGGCAATCTGGTAATAATAAACGGTGGTGCTAAGAATGATTATAAAGCAGTGCATGATGTGCTGAAAATGTATGGGCGAAATGTAACTGCATGGATTCTGACTGATGATAACGATGAATCGGCAGGGGCATTTAATAAGATTTATAAGAACTTCGTGAAGGAAACCTCCGAAGGTGAATCTGATGCGCATCCTGTACAGATTGGAAATATCTATGTTCCGGAAGAATTTTCGAATGAGAAATTTGAAGAAGTGACAGAAGGTACAGATACTGTTGTCAGGGTACCGGCTGATGAAGAAGTTCATATAGGAGGTATCAGTATCTATATGGGTGAAACATCAGAGGGAAAGACAGATATAATTGTCAGTGGACAGCATGAAGGCGTTATGATATCCGATAGGATAATGAATATAACAACCTCTGATTCAGAGAACCAGTATCCTAACTGCACTGAGAATGGAACTTCGATGGTACTGCATTAATATAGGATTAAATATAAGAAAAAATATAAGAAAAAAATAAGAATAAACATAAGAATAAATATAAGAATGTTTCTTAATTTATACAGGATTTGAATCATGAGACTTCCCTGGGCAAACGATTGCGGAGCGGCGCTTAGCGTTGACGGAGGCCGAGTAGCTGTAAAAAAGTG
>CACZPG010000030.1 GCA_902782965.1 uncultured Lachnospiraceae bacterium | reverse complement strand
GATTCCGGCAAGCTGGACGTATATGTTAATTTCTATATAGATGCAGTGGGCATGTTAAGAGATGGAATAAGTATATATAAATTTGAAATTTAAGGTTTTGAATCATGTCTTTTATTTCATTAACATTTTTCTTACTGATATCTGTTACATTTGTATTATATTTTCTGATACCGGCAAGATTCAGATGGATTACTCTGCTTCTTGCAAGCATAGTATTCTATCTGGCAGCCGGTGTTGAAAAAATCATATTTGCCCTGATAGCAGTAATTGTGGCTTATGTGACAGCAAAGAAGATATCTTCTATTTATGAGAGCAGCGATGGCAATAAAGCTGAACAGAAAAAGGCGGCCAAGCCTTTTCTTGTTACAGGAACAGCTGTTCTTATTGTTATGTTATTCACCTTTAAAATTCTGCAGAATGTAATGTCGGATATATCCGGGGTGATAATGGGAAGAACCATTACTCTGAAGATGCTGGTTCCACTTGGAATCTCCTATTATACCTTTGCACTTATAGGATATATGGCTGATGTTTATTGGAGAAAGGACAAGGCTGAGAGAAATTTCTTTCATCTTTTTCTGTATGCTCTGTATTTTCCGCAGATTATAGAAGGCCCTATTCCAAGGCATAAGAATTTACAAAGTCAGCTTCTGGAAGGTCATGAATTTGACTTCAGACGCATAACCTTCGGGTGTCAGAGAGCTGTATGGGGACTCTTCAAGAAAATGGTTATAGCAGACAGGGCAGCTATAATTGTAACAACGGTACTGCAGAATCATCTGGCATACAGCGGGTTATTCTACCTGGCAGCGATTCTTGCATCAGCGATTCAGCTATATGCGGATTTTTCGGGCTGTATGGATATAGCACTGGGTATATCACAGTGCTTCGGTATACAGCTGGAGGAGAATTTTAAGAGACCGTTTTTCAGCAGATCTGCTGCTGAATTCTGGAGAAGATGGCATATCACACTTGGTGCCTGGTTTAAAGACTATGTATACATGCCGCTGGTTATAAGCCCGGGGCTTATGAAGCTGAGCAAGAAGGTAAAGGACAGAAGAGGAAGCCGGGCTGCCAAGAATGTAATGACAGTTATTCCGCTCCTGATAGTATGGATACTTACAGGACTGTGGCATGGCACAGGACTCGGATATATTGTATGGGGACTCTACTGGGGAGCAATCATTATTATTTCTACGGTGTTTGCTCCGGAAATCAAGAAGCTGAATGACAGGCTTCATGTTAATCAGGAATCTGTAGGATGGATGAGATGGCAGAGAATAAGAACCTTTCTTATATTCTGCGGAGGAAGACTTCTGACGGCTCCCGGTAATCTGAGGATAAGCGGAGCTATGGTTAAGTCCTTCTTCAGAGATTTCAATCCCTGGATATTCGTTAATGGCGAAATCTGTAATGCCGGGCTTGATAAGCAGAATCTGTTTTGTCTGTTAATATCGGTTATTATTCTTTTCTTTGTAAGTTATCATCAGGAGAAGGGAGTAGATATCCGTGAGAAGGTGGCATCCTACCCGATAGTACTCAGATGGGTTGTTTATTACCTTCTGATATTTGCAATAATAATATTTGGAATATGGGGACCGGGATACAGTTCCGGTGCATTCATGTATTCCAGTTACTAGAAATGGAGGAGAAATGGAAGAGAAAATACTTGAGCTTCTTAAAGATGAGTTTCCCGAAATCGATTTCGAAGCATCAGACGCACTGGTGGATGACGGAATACTGGATTCGCTGACAATAACAGGAATTATAGCCACATTGTCAATGGAATTCGGAATCACTATCCCATATGAGGAGATAATAGAGGAGAATTTCAATTCAGTCAAAGGATTGGCTGACATGGTTGAGAGACTGTCATAAGGTCAGCATAATTTATAAGATATAGATAACAGGTTTATGTGGGAGAAATCGGTTTTGGATACACTTATTAACAGAGTGAGAGTGCTTGCCAAGGAACAACCGGATAAGAATGCTGTTTGTTTCAAGAAGGAAGCTCTTACCTACAGAGAATTATATAATGTGTCTGTTTCTATGGCCTGTCTGCTTACTGACAAAGGAGTGAAGAAGGGAGACAGGGTATCTTTTTCTGCGGTTTCAAAACCGGAGATGGTGGTAATGTATCTTGCACTTCAGGCTATCGGAGCCATAAGTGTTTTTCTGGATAAGAACAGTACACCTTCCTCTATGAGAGATATTTTTCTGGAATCCGGCAGTGTAATATTATTCACAGATAAACCGATGAAGGAATCCGGCGAAGGAATAAACCTTCAGTCTCTCAGGGGAATCTATGGACTTGCCAGAGAAAATGCGAACCTGAATACCGATGAAAACGTAATTAATACGTTAGATTCACAGGATGAAACAAAAGCAGACGATATCTCGGAGATTCTCTTTACCACAGGAACAACAGGTAAACCTAAAGGAGTTATGCTCAGCTTCGGAGCTGTTTACAATATCTTATCAAATACTATTGAAGGAACCGGAATCAGGGAAAGTGATATTATGCTGCTTCCTCTTCCGTTGAATCATTCCTTCGCACTTAGAGTTCTGAGAGCAGTAATCTACAGAGGAGCAACTCTTGTATTGCAGAACGGATTTACATTTGCAAAAGAAGTTGAGAATAATGTAAGTACATTTGGCTGTACTTCTATGGCTGCAGTACCGGCGTCTTATGAGGTTATGAGAAGCCAGATGCAGGATGAATTCTCAAGAGTCCTGGGTGGTCTCAGATATATTGAATTCGGTGCCGGTTCTCTGAGTCCGAGACAGAGAAAAGAACTGATAAATCTTCTTCCGGGGGTACAGATATATAATACCTGGGGAAGTTCGGAATCCGGTGGAGCCATCTTCTGTAACGTAAATGAAGTGGTTGAAGATGAGAACAATGTAAGAGCTCTTGGAAAACCTCTGAAGGGAAGAGTAGAAGTAAGAGCACTTGATATAGATGGGGCTGAGGTAAAAGGAGATATTGATCATCCCGGCAGAATGTCCATCAGAGGTGGGATGATAATGTCAGGTTACTGGAATAATGATGAACTGACGAAGGAAACCCTTAAGGACGGATGGCTTCTTACTTCAGACATGATATATCGTGATGAGAACGGATATATTTATATGCTCGGAAGAGCGGATGATATAATAAATGTTGGCGGAGAGAAAGTCTCACCTATCGAGGTCGAAAACGTGGCCTGTGGCTATAGTGGGATAGTAGAATGTGCATGTATAGGTGCATCTGATCCGGATGGAGTAATGGGCGAGATTCCGGTGCTATTCTATGTGGCTGACAGCTCATATTCTGAACCGGAACTGATCAGATATCTCTCTGAGAAAATGGAGAAATATAAGCTTCCGAAGAAATTTGTAGCTGTTGAAAGCATCCCCCGTAACAGGATGCAGAAGATTGACAGAAAGGCTCTTCATAGGATGTGGGATAATCAGGATGATCTGGAACTTATGAATCCTGTAATGCAGACTATCCTTTCAAGAAGAAGTATCAGAAGATTTACAGACAGGGATATACCTGATAATATACTTGAAATGATCATTAAGGCGGGGTATCATGCTCCCAGTGGTCATAATATGCAGTCCTGGAGATTTACGGTTCTTACCAAGGTTGAAGATATCCGGAAGCTGAAGGAGGCTGCGAGAGAATCTGCAGAAAAAGCCAAAGTACATTTCTATGGTTTTGAGAATCCCAAGGTTGTGATACTTGTTTCGAATGATGACAGGAATCCCGATGGCTGTCAGGACGCATCCTGTGCATCGGAGAACATGATGCTGGCTGCTGCCTCATATGGAATTGGTTCGGTGTGGCTGAATCCGCTTATGACTCTGCGACATATAGAACCGGTGAAGTCTGTGCTTGACAGTTTCGAAATTCCGGATAATCATACAGTGTGGTCAAGTATTGCACTGGGTTATCCTACTCATCAGGGCCAGACCCTTAAAAAGAAAGAGAATGTGGTCAAATATATCTAATAGATATCAGATATATATATTAGATGTTTATATTAGATATATCAGATATGAATCATATTATTTGCTCAGAGTGTTAGAATCTGCTGTCTACAAATGCATACTAGTTTGGACAGGATTTGAATCATGAGACTTCCCTGGACAAACGATTGCGGAGCGGCGCTTAGCGTTGACGGAGGCCGAGTAGCTGGAAAAAAGTGCCGCCGATCGGTTTCACAGAAGTATCGGGGTAGGCGGACATTCTTTTTTACAGCGTTAAACGAGGTCGACAGGCAACGGTTAGCAAGCGCAGCGTGTTTGAACAGGGAACGT
>CACZPG010000029.1 GCA_902782965.1 uncultured Lachnospiraceae bacterium | reverse complement strand
TTTAATTTTGCACTCTTACCAAAGCTGTACACTTCATCTCCATTTTCATTTTCTTTATAAGCTCTAACTCTATAAAAGTATTTTACATTCTTTGCATAGTCCTTCATAACTATGGAGGCTTTTGTCTTATTACCCTTTACTTCTTTTATCATATAGTAGGTTCCGTTTTTCTTAGTAGCTCTTTCTATAACATATCCTTTTACCCCTTTTGAGGACGACTTTTTCCACTCAATCTGAAGTTTATTACCACTGCCTTTTTTTATTGTCTTTATTGTTGCAGCTGCAGGAAGTGTTTCAATTGAAAGATTCAGTGAAGCAGCAATACCACTATAATCCAGATTAAATTTATCAGCAGATAGTTCAACTTTATACTCACCAGCACTTAATTTTTTAGATATACTTCCTTTTAATCTATTTCCATTACCACCGGGATCCTTTCCCCATAATTTACTTTTTTCAGAATATGAATCAACCACTTTATCATTTGAATCAAGTATTTTAACACTACACTTATTGTTTCCTGTAATAAAAATATTAATTGCGACGTATGTTGATTTTTTAATCTCAATTTTGTAAATATCACTATATTTATCCGTAGTCTTCATGGCAATATCACTAGAAGAAATCTCTTTAGGTTCATCCAATGTAATTTCTTCTAATTCCTCAGCATATGACTTAATTTCGACTCCCGGAATATATCCTATTATTCCGATAATCGTAAATAATATAATAAAACCTGCTATAACTCTTCTCTTCATTTTAATGACCTCCTTAAATAACTATATCTTATATACTTTCCTCTGTACTCTGATCTGTTGCCGGCTCTTCATCCTCATATCCATAGTCATGAATATTAAAGGTTTCTTTCTTCTTTATCTTCTTACCAGATATGAGTTCTTCAACGATTACTGAACCATCTTCCAAAGGATTTCCATCTTCATCCTTACAATTATCTCCCATACATACTGTATAGAATATTACAGAATCATCGGAAATATTTAACTGAACCACGAATTTATCTTCGCCTTCTTTATACGAAAGCCACTTAACCTCTTCGTTCTTGTCCAACCCTGTTATCTGCTTATAACAATAGGTCTTTACGGCTTCAGTAATCTTCTCTTCCTTTGTCAAAGGTTTTGCAGGAGTTGGTGTAGGTTCCGGCTCTGCATCATTTTCAGAAGCATCTCCCTCAGAAGCATCCGCCAGAGTTGCTTCTTCAACAGTTGGTTTCTCTATCGGTTGCACAGTCTCGGTTGTAAGCTCCTGTTCTTTGGCCTTATTCTTATTCATCGAATTAATAATAAAGAATACTCCGCCTCCCAATAACAACAGGACTATCAGTGCTATTACAATTCCTATCGCCCCTGACGATTCCCCGGAACTGCTGCCACCGCTCCTTCCGCTTAAATCTCTTTTATCTTCTCGGACAGCTGGACTGCTGGCCGCTGTGTTCTTCTTCATTCCGCCATTTTCTTCGGAGACTATTCTTATACTATCACCGCCACCCTTCTTATCGAGCAGTTCATAGGTATCTCCGGGTTTTAATGGACTCTCCTCTATTTTCTTACCATTGCAATAGATGCCATTGGTACTTTCCAAATCCTTGATCCGCCATTCACCATCTTCATGATAGAAGCACCCATGAAGCCTCGAAACGAATCCCTTATTCATTCCGATATCACATTCATCACTTCTTCCGAAGCTGATAACATCTTTTCCGAAGGAATCAAGATCTATCTGTTTTTTATCATTATCAATTATTATACTTACGCGATAACTCATGCCTTTTATCCTTATTATTTCAGTATTATTCAAATACTATTTGATCATTCAATTCGTGACTGTATTAATACCTGAGAACATCTCTTCTGAATTCTTCAACACTTTGAAATCTGTCCTCAGCTTTAAGAGCCATAGCCCTCATAATACCATCACTCAACTCTCTTCCAACCGAAGGATTGATATCTATAGGAGCTTTCACTCTGTCAAAATAGACTCTCTCTTCGGCGTCCTGTGCCATAACACCGGTAGTTATTTCATATAGCGATGCTCCAAAGGAATATATATCTGTCCATGGACCGATACTTCCATCAGTCGCAAACTGTTCTATCGGAGCATAACCTCTCTTCAATACTTTAGTAGACGAGAAACTTTCTCTTTTGTAGAAATTCTTCATAGCGCCGAAATCTATCAACTTAAATCCTACACCACTGATCCGTAAGATATTATCCGGACTGATGTCTCCATGAATAAGACCGGCACTATGTATATCAATCAGAACACTGCATATATCTATAAATAGATTATTTATAGTTTCAATATCAGGAATACCATCGACATATACTATCTCTTTCATGCTTCGACCATATAGATATTCCATAACTATATAGGCCGTTCCATTAGCCTCAAAGCAGTCATAGATTGATACCGTTCCCGGATTAGAATTAAACTTAACCAGATTTCTGGCTTCTTTGAGAAATCTTGCCCTTCCATGTTCGAAAGATTCATATTCATCACTTTCGAAATGGGTAACTTCAGATGAGTCCTTTCTGGATACAATACCTTTCGGAAAGAACTCCTTAACTGCAACCACTGTTTCAAGAGCCTCATCCCAGGCCTTATAGGTTACACCAAACCCTCCCGAACCCAGAACCGTGCCAATTATATATCTTCCGTTCAGCACGGTTCCTGTTCTGAGATGTGATGCATCAGAAGGAGGTGTATTCTCAATAAAACCACAATGGGGACAACAGAAGTCGCTATCCTCATACCCTTCAGGTATTCGAAAAGTATTCATGCAATTTAAACACCTGCGTTCCACTTCTGCCGTCTCCACGTATATCCTTAGTATTTATAAGTTACATCATCAAGCTCTGTAACCTTCTTATTTCCATAGATTCTTCTGCAGTTTTCTTTCTCACAAAGAAGGCAGTCTCTGAAATAAACTATCTGATCATAATTAACGAATTTCAGACGAAGTCCGATTGATCCACCGGCATACTGAATAAGAACGATCTTTCTGAATTTGAACCATGCTATGATAAGCACGATTATTCCGGCTTCAGCTATACTTCCGGCAATATATCTCTGAACAGCATCACCGATAGTTCCACCGCCAGAGGCGATAACCATTATTAAACCAACAAGCAGAAGGAAAACTCCGAGTCCGATAAGGAACCATGGCTTGAAATCAACAATCTTAACTCCTGTGATATCGGTATTATCGATAGTCTCAGTAGAATCGATTCTTGAAATAAGTCCGTTCTTTCTGCTGACATAAACTCTCTTATTTGTAAGAGTAGCCTTAGTTCTGCAGATACCATAACCTGAGAGGAAGCTGTGAAGTCTGTCCATCTCGATAACAGCCTGAGGCTCTTCAACAAGATCCGAAACCGCTACAGGCTGAGGAATATCAATCCTTGGAGGATTAGGGAAATTCACAACCTCAACTTTTTTGATAGAAGATCCTTGCTGCTCCGGCATAATTCCACTAACACCGGAAAAAGTCATGACAACAGTAGTATTATCATATCTGATTCCATACTGAACACCATTTCTTA
Source organism: uncultured Lachnospiraceae bacterium (assembly GCA_902782965.1). Lineage (GTDB taxonomy): Bacteria > Bacillota > Clostridia > Lachnospirales > Lachnospiraceae > Eubacterium_Q. Next base: position 1,911 of record CACZPG010000029.1, on the reverse strand, counting down.
ACTTTTCTTCATGAACAACTCTGTGTCCGTCACTTCCGAGAATACCGTTAGTGCTGTTTCTGTCCTGAATATACCAGCCATCTGCTCTTCTGATGAAAGCACCATGAAGTCTTGATACGATATCACAGTTGATAACGATATCATTAGCGCCGGCTTTCTTACCAAAGGTTATTTCGTTCTTTCCAAACTTATCCAATTCATATGAATTATTGGATGTCGGAGTTTTTATATCAACTCTCATTTCATACCTCCCTATGTTTTATATTATTTCATGGGTGCACCGCATGCGTCGCAATAGGCTTCACCCTTCTTTACGTATGTACCACATATACTGCATTTCTTCATTTCTTTCAGATTCATCGGTGGTTCAGCTATTCCCTTACCGGACTTAGTTTTCTTGTCCCAGTTGAAACCATCCCGAAGAAGTTCCACCAACATATAGGTATATCCGTATATTCTGATCTTGCTGTGATGGTGAATATATTCATTCGAAGAAAGCGTTCTGGAATCAAGGTCTATCTTCACATTTGAAGCCTTAACATCAATGAAGAATTTCATCTTCTCAGGATCAAATCTGATAACCGCTTCTTCCAGTTTATTCTCGCCTTCATAAAGTGGTTCAAATGAGCCATACTGAATCCCGTCTATTGCAACGAGCCAGCCCATTATCCGCCGTTTCTCTGATTTATACGATGCAGTATTAACCACACTGTCAAGGGAAAGCATTCCTCCCGTATCCATCACCGGATTAAGGTTGGGCATGATAAGCCTGTCTGTCTCATCGCCTGCTCCTCCACAATGCGGGCACTTCTTAAATATATCATCATCATAGAAATGTCCTTTAGGACATCTGATTACATTCATTTAAATTATTTATCCTCTTTTTTATCCCATGAGAATCTTTCTCCGCAGAACGGAATGAAGATCAGTTCTGTCTCACCGATACTAAGAATGTCATATGCTGATATCTTCTCAGTATTCAGTACTACATTTCCATTCAGATAGAAGAGTTCTCTGGACTCTCCCGGCTGTACAAGAAATGCCTTCATCTTTGGCTCATAGAGAATGATTGCATGTCTGTTTCTTGAAACAGTCTTGTCACCCTTAAGAACTACATCCATATCCTCGCCACGGCCAATGAAATTCTTACCTGATTTGAGTTCGAAGCTTGCACCTGCATCATCACCATTTGTTGCAACCAGCCAGCCAACTACAGGCATTCTTCTCATGTTATCAGTCCATCTGATGGTTACATTATCATCCTCTTCAATTGGGAAATTAGGTCCCATTGTCATCTTATCAGATTCCTCATCAAAGATATTTGGACCAACCGGTGATTTCTGACCAACTGTCTGGAAATCTCCCTCGAAGCCGCCTCCGAAGCCAGGCGCACTTCCAAAGCTCTGTCCGCCTCCGAAGCCTGCACCACCTTCTACACCTGCCATACTTCCGGCGAAAGCTCCGCCGACAGTTGCGTCGTCAGCACCATCATAAGCTGCTGTTGAACCAGCCTCATAAGCCCCTGCACTGAATGTTGGAGCACTTGTTTCCCCACCGCCACCACAGTGAGGACATGATGCATACTTATCTGCATCATAGAAATGACCATTACTACATTTTACAAGGTTCATACCTTACCTCCTTATATTTCATTTATATATATCTGTTATACTGCATCACTATAACAGATGTATTATCCTGACTCTTTCTGGTTCTCTTCATTACAACCTCTGTAAGTCGTCTTGCCGCTCTTTCCATATCGGGTTCTTCAAACATTACGGTTGCAAGAATTTCTTCACTGGATAGTCTCTTATAGAGGCCATCACTGCACAGAATTACAATATCATTCTCCATAAGAGGAATGCCTTCTGTACTCACATCTATAATGGGAACATTTCCTATTCCGATATA
>CACZPG010000028.1 GCA_902782965.1 uncultured Lachnospiraceae bacterium | reverse complement strand
GGAGTCATCTCCTTCACCTTGTTAACATACTCATCAAATTCTTCTTTATTATCAGCATCGAAGAATTCATAGTATTTAAACGAATCTTCTTTTTCCTCATTTATAACTGTTCTGAATGCCGCTATAATTTCATAATCGCCATTATTCTCAATAGTATGAAAATATACATATTTGTGCTTCTTATAGAAATCTTCATCCTCATAAAGAAGCAGATCATGAAACATTGTACCTGCTTTCATATTATGACCATAGATCACAATATTATCAGAAGGCTTAACGTAATCAGATCCCTTTCCCAGGAAAAGCGTCCCCGCGTAATTACTCTCTTTATCAAAATCAGTATGAAGATAATACTGTTCATCAGAAGGAGTATACATTACAGGATAATCAATTTTAGTTTCAGGAATCATCAGCCAGCCTATAAAATCATTATTTCTTTTATATAGATTCACATATTTGGATTGAACCTGAACGCCGTTTACATCTACATAAGTGATGTAATTTTCTTTTTTCTCTGCTTCATCTATATCATCCGGAGCAACAGTATTCGAATCTGTATCAATAAGGGTCTTGAGTTCTTCAAACTTGCTTTCTGACTTACTCAGATTAATATAATAGATACCAAGATAGGCTCCACTCCCAAGAAACAATACAATAAATACAACCAGAAGAATGTTGGTAATAATATCAAACTTTCTCTTTCTGTTAGTTTTGTAAGAGGTCCTGGCACGACGCCTGATAGCATCCGTATGTCTATCAATCTCATCCTTCTCAGGTTTTCTACCTGCTAAAGAATGTCTCACAATCTCATTTATTTCTGTCTGATCAACAGGAGAATATTCAGACTCAGAATTCTTAACACTTAGTTTATCCTCTTCTTTACGATCATATATATTATGATTATATGTTTTCTGGTCATCGAAATTTAAATCATTAGATTTGAAATCATCGGTATTAAAACCATTGGATTTGAAATCATTGGTATTAATATCATTTGATTTATAATTACTTTCGGAATATTCCTGAGATGTATCAGAATCATCTGATTTACTATACTTATTCAGAAGAGCATTCAGCTCATCATTATCTATATCACCATACATTAATACAGCCCCCTAACCAAAAGAATTAAAGCTGTTTCCCCCAGAGCCTTTCTTTCTTAAGAGCAAGATATTCACTATAAGCATCCTCAAGTATCTGTTTCTCGTTAGGAAATTTAAGCAGATGATACGCTTCGTGGTATTTATAATACCCCGAATCACAGAAGTATTCCTCTCTCTGAGGTTTACTGTAGAAACTGTCAGCCATCATAAGATACCAGTGTACATTCTTGCTTACCACATCACTATAGGTATTGAAATTATAACTGGTCTTTCCGATATATTTAACGATAACCGCATCAGCACCGGACTCTTCTTTAACTTCCCTAAGAGCGGTTTCTGTATGCTTCTCGCCATCTTCAACGGTTCCTTTAGGCAGAACCCAGCCTTCGTACCTGTTACGGTAATTTTTATACAGAAGCAGAATCTTACCTCTAAAAATCACCACACCACCACAACTGGTTGCTTCGATCACTTGCAATCCCTCCCATCTATACGGTGTGAAAAGATACCGGCAATTACCTGATGCCGATAATTGTTATTTATTATAGGTATTTTTCTGATTAAAATCAACTATTTATCGATTAATCTCATAGTATTTATCCATAATTCTCGAAGCCACAGACGTTCCGGAGATATGGTTAGAGGTATAATCTTCAACAATAACGCTGACCACAATATCCGGATCATTTACATTTGTAAATCCAACAAACCAGGAATTACAGTTTCCGTTATTATCATATTCAGCAGTTCCTGTCTTTCCTGCAACTGAATAGGTTTTTCCTGACATGTATTCAGCGGCTGTACCCGATTTACAAACCTCCTCCAGCATTGGGATAATTTCCTGACAAAGATCCTTATCAAGAATCTGCCCACAGGATTTAGTACCGTATTTCTTTATAGTACCATCATCATCATTACAGATTTCTGTAACCATCCTCGGCTTCATCATTACACCATTATTTGCTATAGTCTGCATAATCAGCGCATTATGAAGTGGCGTAACAAGGGTATCTCCCTGTCCAATTACTGTTTGAGGAATCTCTGAAATATCCGAATTCTTCGTAAGCTTGAATTGAGATTTGGAATAATTTCCATCATAAGGAAGCTTCTCATTATAAAGGAGCTGTTCAGTAAGAATCCTAAGCTTACCAATACTTATTTCATTGGCTCCGATATTAGCAAAACTTGTATTGCAGGATTTCGCAAGGGAATTTTTCAGATCCAGGCTTCCATGTGCCGCATTATTACTACACCTGATGGAAACACTGTTAAAGATATCCGAGCCATTACAAACATGGGAATAACTCTCATAATCACTATGTTCTCTAAGATATTCAAGAGTTGTTATAACCTTAAAGGTCGATCCCGGCGCATACAAACCCTGAGTTGCACGATTCAGCAATACTGTGCTTGAGCTTCCGGATTCAGAATGAACACTTGCCCAGACATTATCAATATCATTAGGATCAAAAGTAGGACTCGAATACATTACAAGAACATCTGAAGTTTCTGCATCCAGAACGACTACCGCCCCTTTAGCTCCGCCCATAGCATTAACTGCAGCTTCCGTAAGACCATAATTCAGAGTTGTCTTCAGTTTATCTCCCGGATTCTTCTCATCATGCAGATCATTAGATACCTTACTGACAATATTTACATGAGATCGCATAAGTTCAAAATTGTATTCAAGTTCAAGCCCTGCTCTGCCATAAGAATTATATCCGACTGTATGTGCGAACATTCCACCATAAGGATATTTTCTGAATTCATTTCCCGAATTATCCTTTACGGTTTCAGCAAGAACAACTCCATCACCGCTGACAATCTTGCCTCTGGTAATAAAATCAGCAAAGCTGTCCTGTCTCTTATTAGCCGCATTTGCAACGACCTTATCAGAATCATGCGCAGTAAAATATATAAGATATCCGAAAAGAGCCATAAATGTCAGAACCATCACATAGGTCATAAATACTATAGGGCGATTCTTTATTCTGTTTTTCTTAGCTCTGTCTTTTTCCCTTTCCAGAAACGCCTTCATTTCCGGAGACAGATTTGATTTCTTTTCTTTCGATACGTTCTTTCTCTCTCTCAAAACTATCCGCCTCATCACTAACAAGAATATATGTATATTGAACTATAGAAAACATTATCAATGTACTGAACACACTGCTTATACCATAACTGATAAGAGGAAGTGTGACTCCGGTTGAAGGAATAAATTTGGTCACTCCTCCAATATTCAGGAATACCTGGAAAATGTATATAATGGCTATTCCAAAGGTAACGTATTTATAAAACGGATTCTTACATTTCATAGCAATGTTCTGAATAGCCAGGAAACTGCTGAGATAAATCAGGATAAGCGCAAGTCCAAAAATAACCCCCAGTTCCTCACATATTGCCGAAAACACGAAATCGCTCTCTGCAACAGGAATGATATATGGCATTCCTTTTCCAAGACCACTTCCGGCAAATCCTCCCGTTCCTATAGCAAACAGGGATTCACTTACCTGATAGCCGGAGGAATCAATATGCCCAAAAGGATCCCTCCACGCTGTAACACGCACCATAATATGGGAGAATAAACTGTCCTTAAACAAAGCATACCCTGCCAGACAGGCCATTACCATAAGGCCAATCCCCAGGAACATAAACACCGGCCGTGAGGTAGCCAGATATACCAGCATGAAATAGGAAATATAGAAAAGAAGGACCGCACCGAAGTCCTTCTCCGCTACCAGAACAAGCATAAATAAGGCTGCTATGATAGCATTTACAACAAGCTCTTTAATGGTATTAACCTTAACAAGGGAACTTGCAGCAAAGAAGATAAAGATTATCTTTACGAACTCCATAGGTTGCAGGGACAAGCCCGCAATCTCGATCCAGTTTCTGGAACCATACACTTCTTTACCCACACCAGGAATAAATACTGATGCCAGAAGTACAAGACCGAATACGCCGAAGAAGATATTCCAATTCTTTATATTCTTCAATTTCGAAAGAATGAACGGAATAAATAATGTAAACGCAAGACCAAGACTGGCAAGAATAAACTGTCTCACAGCCAGCTTGGGACTGATTCTAAGAAGAATCGTATAACCAATAAGCATTAGGAAAGCTACATTATTTGTAAGAAGCCTTGAAGACTTCTTGTAAATAAGCCGGAACGTTACAATATAGAGAACAGCTATCAATATCTCAATAAAGTAATACATCATTATCTTGATATCCTGCTGGTTGATAAGCAGCATAACATGACACAGAAAATGTATCATAAAGATATAGAAAATCTGTTTATTAAGATTACTGTTTCTCTTCTCACGATCTTTTGCCGTAAAATAGGTATAACACTTTATGGTATACAGGACCATAAAAACAAGCACAAGATATTTAGATATCATACATATAAGATTAGCCATTCCTATATACCTTTCTCATAATGACCAATGGAATATTTGAAATCGGTCTTATCTAACCGATTTTTGATTATATCATATATTTCATCATTTTTTTCATCCGTAAATCTGTATAATAATGATTTACAGTTTAAATCAACATTATGTAAACTAACAGGTTTAGCATCTGTTATCAAAGAATATTTATAATCCTTAGAATAATATACTCTGTAATCCTTACCACTCTCTCCCTGAAGCTGTCTCTCTTCAGAACTCAGGGCATCTGTTATCATTAATTCAGGCTTACCATATACAAGCCTGATAACATTAACATCTTTCGGATAATAAATGGCATCAGCATTAGTCCCGGATAATTCCATCGGACTCTCAAAACTTATTTCAGCACCGGAATCCTTGAGACAGTCCAAAAGTTCTCTTACAGCCATTGAATTATAAGCATAAATAGAATGAGCCAGGATTATCTTGTATTTACATTTCTTATTATTAAGCATTCTGACAATAAGCGCCAGATCATCATAACATCTGATATAGAATCCGTCCACATTTCCGGGCGCCTCACGGTCTCCAACCAAAATATCATTTATCAGTTTACCGGTTTTTTCTGTATATCTGTCAACATATGGAAGCATTATAATAATACCGGATTTATTATTTGCGGAATCTATAGTAGCTACAGAGCTATTTCGAATGAATTCAATAGTTTCATTAATGTCTTTATAGCTAAAGCCATTTAGTCCGATGTCAAGCCAGATAAACTCCGGATTAGTATTTAACGCCTCCCGAAGCTGATCTTTATTGGTGACAGCAATATTCAGAATACTATCCTCTTTTAATTCATTTTTATATACTCTGTCAGATTCATTTTCATGCACAGTATTTATTTCAACTACTGAATCAATACTTCTTGCAGACTCTGAAATTATCCTTCTTCGAAGACCTTCAATACCTTCTCTTCTGATTTTCTTTAAAGCTGATGCTGGCACAAATACATCATCATCCATATTAATAACAGAATTAACAATGCTAAATTCCGGATCCCCCGTCTTAACTAACTTATCTCTGACGGTATCCTCATCTACAGGACTTGTAGATGCCACCTGCACTTCAGCCCCCTCACACAAATAATAAATATCAGGATTATCTGCAAGAGATACTCTGAGACTTAGATTCTTTCCTACTTTAATATCACAATCAATATTCACATCTACAGGATTACCATTTTGAAGAATCATATCTATTTCTTCAGTAAGTTTTTTATTTCTCGTTCTATAGATACCGGTACCAGGTTTAATCATTCTGGTATTAGGTGCCGCAAGCGACGCCTCTGTATTCTTCTTAATAAAATCTCCACTTGTAATAGAAACAGGCTCAGAGCTGTCTATCTGTATTTCATCGCCCTTACCGATATCTTCCATACACCTGAAGAAAATCCTTCCCTTCTTAACAGCTGAAACCTTTCCCAGAAAAACTCCTCTTCTGCCGGGTTTAGTATCATCGATTAGATGGTTCTGCCTTTCGACAGATCTGAGATTTCTATCCAGAACTATATAACCGGATGTAAAACCACCTCTGTTAAATATATCAAGAAGTCTTTTCTCTTCTCTGAAAGCCATATCTTCAGAATATTCACCCTTGATGTATGCTTCCACCATTCTTTTGTAAGAATCTACAGTAGCCGCAACATAGTATTCATTTTTCATTCTTCCTTCAATCTTAAGACTATCAATTCCTGCATCAATAAGTTCAGGTATAAATCTGATAGTACACATATCTTTCATTGAAAGAGAATACGAATTATTAGACTTCTTATATATCGACGAATTGTTATTAATGCTTTCAGAATCAAAAACAGATCTGTACATCCTTCTGCAAGGCTGAGCACAGCAGCCCCTATTACCACTTCTGCCACCTGCCATTGAACTCATGAGACAACGTCCGCTGTAACATACACACATTGCACCATGAACGAAGGCTTCAACCTCAATATCAGCTTCCTTCCTTATCCTGGAAAGTTCCTGAATAGTCATTTCTCTTGCAGCTACTATTCTGGACGCACCTCTGGATTTTGCAAGAAGGGCACCCTCTGCTGTAAGAATATTCATCTGTGTACTTGTATGAATCGGAAGCCCGGGGAAAGCCTCTCTGATCAGCTTCATCACTCCAAAATCCTGAACCAGTACACTATCAAGTCCGGTTTCATAAAGCGGTTTCAGAAGCTCAAATACTCTTTCAATTTCATTATCCTTCACAAGAGTATTTACTGTAAGATATATCTTAACACCATGAAGGTGTGCATATTCAATTGCTTCAATAAGCCCTTCGTCCGAGAAATTCCCTGCAAAAGCTCTTGCACCAAAAGAATTCCCCGCCAGATAACATGCATCTGCTCCGGCAGCAATTGCTGCCAGAAGACTCTGCTTATTACCACACGGGGCTAAAACTTCAGGTTTATTTTTTAACATTTTTCTGATTCCTTTCAGCTTCAAGCTGAACTATCTTCTTCTGAAGCTGACTTACTTGTTCTTTATATTCCTCAACAAGTTTTAGCGCCGCTTCATGTTTTATCTGTGCCTCAATCACTTCATGCCTTAATTCATATAGTTGCTGTTCTTTATCATTATTATCACCCGATACTTCATCAGCCATTGATTTGGCCTTGAAATAATCATCAGCAATATTTAGAGCCAGAAGAATGCCCTGATATTCAACATTCATTCTACGATATTCTTCTGAGGTTTTACATTCAGCTATCTTTCCATTTATATATGTAGCTACATTCTGAAGATAATCTTCTCCTTCATAACCACTAAGTGTATAAACCTTATTATTGATAACTACCGGAATATCTATTTTTGACTTTCCCATACTACACCTCACTCATCTGTATATTAAAATGTTTATATGCCTTCTCTGAAGCCATTCTTCCACGCGGAGTTCTATTGATAAGACCATTCTTAATAAGATATGGTTCATACACATCTTCAATAGTACCTGGGTCTTCTCCAATTGCAGCAGCAAGAACCTCAAGACCTACAGGACCACCACCGAAGTTATTGATTATAGTCAGAAGAATGCCTCTATCGGTATCATCAAGACCGAAGCTATCTACATCAAGCCTGTCAAGAGCATCATTGGCAACATTATAATCTATATTGCCCGCATGTTCAACCTCAGCAAAATCTCTAACCCTCTTCAAAAGCCTGTTAGCAAGTCTTGGAGTACCTCTGGATCTCTTAGCTATCTCAAGAGCACCCTCATCATTTATTGATGTTCCAAAGACTTTCGCAGACCTGATTATAATAGTCATCAGATCAGTAACATTATAGAATTCCAGTCTGTTAACAACACCAAATCTGTCTCTAAGAGGTGCAGAAAGCATTCCGGCTCTTGTAGTTGCTCCTATAAGAGTAAAATGTGGAAGATCAAGTCTGATGGACTTGGACTGCTCGCCTTTTCCAATAATAATATCGATGGCGTAATCCTCCATAGCAGGATATAGCACCTCTTCAACCTGTTTATTCAGGCGATGAATTTCATCAATAAAGAGAACATCTCCTTCAGAAAGCTGTGTAAGTATAGCCGCCAGTTCTCCGGGTTTCTCAATGGCAGGGCCTGAAGTAACCTTGATACTGACTCCCATTTCTTCAGCCACAATCGTGGCCAAAGTTGTCTTTCCCAATCCGGGAGGACCATACAGAAGCACATGATCAAGAGACTCATGCCGCCTCTTGGCTGCTTCAATAAAAACCTCAAGATTCTTTTTGACTTTATCCTGACCTATATATTCACTGAGACTCCTGGGTCTTAATGATTTCTCAAGAGACTCGTCTTCTTTAGTTATATCAGTTGTAATAATTCTGTTTTTCATATATATATTACCTTAGTAATTCATTCGAAGTGCATTTCTGATTATATCTTCAACAGACATATCTCCAACACCTTTAATTTTTCTGACCATTTTCATGGCCTCTGCACCTGAATACCCCAGTTCTTTAAGCGCTTCAACAGCTTCGGAAACCGCATCCGAACCACCTGCATTAGTAACATCCGGATAATCTGACATATCAAATATACTGCCTTCAGTGCTAACCTTATCTCTTAATTCAAGAACAACTTTCTGAGCTGTCTTGGAACCGACACCATTAGCTTTAGATATTGATTTAGAATCTCTGGAAATAATAGCTGCCACAAGATTATCAGGACCAAGTTGATTCAAAATAGAAAGAGCCCCCTTAGGACCTACGCCACTTACAGAAAGAAGCTGTTTGAAAAGAGTCTTCTCCTGACTGCTTAGGAAGCCATAAAGCTTCATGGAATCTTCCTTTACATCCATATATGTTACGATTTTAACATCTTCATGAAGCTCCGGAAGTCTTTCCAAAACATATGCCGAAGTTAATATTTCATAACCTATTCCACCTGTTTCAACTATTATACTATCAGTTTTCTTCTCTTCAAGAGTACCTTGAATATATGCTATCATAAATATCCCTCGGAAATACCATATGAAATGATATTTCATTCTCCATACACTTAGAAAAGGGAGTGCCGCTATATTTGCAGCACTCCCTGATACTTCTTAAATCACTTTTTATAGGAACTCGAAGTCGTCTGCTCCTTCTTCCTCTCCATCTCCGATCATAACCTTGTTAGGCTTTCTGTTATCTTCAATCTCTCCAACAAAGACATCATCGTCTCCATCACCAAATACATCACTGCTTGACTGCTGGAAGAATTTAGAAGTTGCAGAAGAATCTTCAGACATCTTCAGCTTGCTCTCTTCCTTAGGAGCATCCGTTTTAACTTCTTCAAAACCGCTTGGAGCAGCAGCGCCGTCAACTCCGGCAATCTTATCACCCTCAGCCTTTGCTGCATTAATGATTTCAGCAGCTGTCTTACGAGCTTCAGCAATAATTCTTTCACTCTCAGCTTCTGCTGCACTTGTATCTGCAGCTCCGCCAGACTTGTTCTCAAGCTCGAACATCTTGACACGGTTCTCTTCTATTACTTTATTTAACTTGTCCTTCTCCTCACGAAGCTTCTTATTCTCTGTGAACAATTCATCATAAGCTCTATAAACAGTATCTACATACTGATCTACATCACTCTTCTTATATCCGAAGAGTCCAGTTCCAAAGCTCTGTGATTTAATATCCATAGGTTGCATCATAGTAAATATCACCCTCCAATATTTTTCTGCACAAATATTGCACAATCTTTATAAATTATAACACATTTTTTAGTAGTTTCAACAGTAATTTCACAATTATTTTTATTATTTTATATACTACATCATACGTTAAACAGTATCACTTCAATATTTAGTCCTTCTTTTGTATCGCATCACATCATATATTGTTTTTTGAACATAATCCTTTACAAAGTCTTCATTTCCAAGAAAACCATCATCAAGAATAATATAATAATTCTTATCTTTTGCTTTTTCCTTATATACAGGAAGTTTATCAGGCACAAACGAAGGACCGGAAACAAAATAACCTTCAACTGATGAATATCCATCACCTTCCCTGGTTCCATAATAATAGTTCAAAACACCTTCTGAAACAGGTACCGACAAGACACCTTCATTTCCTGAGATATCAAGATCAATCATATCTTTAACGGCTAAAACCGGACGAGCAAAAGAATACTCTGTTTGAAAATGAATTTCAAGTCTGAGAGTTTCACTGTTGTTCTTCATTACCGTATTAATCCCGGAAATGCTGATATCACCTTTACTAAGAAGATCGAATGCCAGGAGTGTCGAAATATAAACCATTCCTTCCATGTCATCTCGATTATGCCTAAGAACAAGTTGCTTCTGATGATCATCACCCGAAGCAAGATAAGCAAGATAAACATCTATCAGCTGACCACCATTATACATATCTACTCTGTTAAGACCTATATATTTCTCCAGTGTCTTCTGTTTAAGATTAGGAAGACCCACGGAAGACTTAAATGGTCTTATATATTTCAACATATCAAAGGTTTCAACCTTATCAAAATTATCCGTCAGAGTAATATTATATTTTCTTTCAATTATATTCATTCTTTTCTGAATATATGGAATATCAAAGGTATCACCATTAAATTCATATAGAACATCCATATCTTCAATCATAGAATGAAAAGTACGGATCATTTCCGGCTCTGAACGACCATCATCATTAAACAACTGAATTATCTTCCATTCACCATTTTCATATATATTTATTCCAATAAGATAAGTGAAAGATTTAAGAGGAGACAAACCTGTAGTTTCAATATCAAACATACATACTTTACGGTCTCCGAAATAACGTTTGATGAGATCGTAGTTCTCTATTTTACTATTTGGAATTGTTTCAATTATTTTTTCCATAATATTTTACCTTCCACCACCTGCCCCAAACAAAAAACCACCTAAACGGTTTATTTGGCCTTGCTGTTCGATTCCCACCTGCTCCAAACAAAAAACCACCTAAACGGTGGTTTTTGTTTGGAGCAGGCGGGAATCGAACCCGCGTCCGAAAGCTCTTCCACTACAGTATCTCCCATCACAGTAAATGTTTTAATATTCCCTACATTTCCCGCCCATTTACAGGCTGAAAGTTTCGGTAGCTTGTAATTCTTCCCTGACCTACAAGCTTTGGTCCGGAAGTGCTCCGCCTGTTCGATGCCAGTAACCTATGCAGCGGATGACACAGGGCTGACAGCTGCGCTTAGGCAGCGAGTGCTAATCTATTATCAGCGTTTATATTTAAATAGATGT
>CACZPG010000027.1 GCA_902782965.1 uncultured Lachnospiraceae bacterium | reverse complement strand
TGACATAAACACTGCAGGGTTGTATTATGGAAAAGTTTGGATTTGTAATACTTCATTATGGAAATATAGATGTGACTGACAGATGTATCAGATCTATTCTTAATCTGGACAGAGAAGGATATGATATAAGAGTTCTGATTGTGGATAATGATACCAATAAGACGGAGTCTGAACGAGACAGACTTTCAGAACGTTATGCCGGTTCCCAAATGCTTGAAATTATCAGGATACAGGAGCCCAGTGGTTTCTCTCATGCAAATAATATTGGCTACAAAGGACTGAAGGAAAGCTTTTCACCGGATTTTATGATAGTGGCTAATAATGATATAACCTTCGAGGATAAGGCATTTATTAAGAAATGCCTTGAAAGCTATAATAAATATAGATGGGACATTCTTAGCCCGGATGTATTAAGTTCAGTCAGTGGTGAACATCAGAGTCCGATTGCTTTCCGGGGGCGTACTCTGCAGGAATTAAATCGGACAATTCTTCTGAATGAGACTTCGCTGCTTTTGTTTCCGTTAGTGAGTGCAGTGGTAGGAAGAAAATTAAGTACATACGGTAATAATGGCTTTATAGATAGAAAGAAAGAAGGAATAGTACCCTGTGGAGCATGTATTATTCTGAGCAACAGATTTATAAACAGCGAAGAAAAACTTTTCGAACCTGAAACAAAGTTCTATTATGAAGAATACATTTTACATGAGAGATGCAGAAGAGAAGGCTACAGTATAATGTATTATCCTGACATTCAGGTGATACATGCAGACGGTGTATCAACCAGGAATCGTACTAACAATGACAACAAGAGGCTCAGATTCCTTCTGAAGAATACGGCTGAGTCTGCAAGAGTATACAGAAAATATATGTATGGAAAATGAAACAAGGTGGTGTGGAATACCGCAGGAGAATAGTGTAAATAAATACTCAATGAGGTGTACACGTGAAAAAAATACTCTGGATATCTCCGTCAGTGCCATATGACAATGTACCACATGGTGGAGGTAAAACTCAGAATTTTTATATAAAGAAATTGCAGGAATCCGGTGAATTCGATATTCATCTTCTCACGCTTGCAAGAAAAGATGAACTGGAAAAGATTGATCTGGATGAATATGGAATCAGTTATTCATATAGATTATATGAGGGTGGAATACTGAGAAATACCTTCAGGAAGTTTTATAATGCCGGTTCGGCCTTGAATCCCCGGCATAGGCTCGGTCATCTGATCATGTCTTATGAGTATCAGCTGCTCAGATCCATGATAAAGGAATATGCTGAGAGTCTTTCAGAATCAGATTCCAAAGCTCCTTCAGAATCAACTTCAGCATCGGCCGGTGTAGACATAGTGGTACTTGAATGGACAGGTATGCTGCTCCTGCTGCCGGAAATAAAGAAACACTTTCCTGATGCCCGGGTAGTCTGTATGGAAGAGGATGTTTTCTTTCAGCGTCTGGGAAGACAGTATAAAGCTGAGAAAAACCTTATAAAGAAGAGATATTATTATGACATATACAGGACCGGGAAAAAAATAGAACTGTCCGGTCTGTCAAAATGTGATAAAATAATAGTTTACAGTACAAAAGACCGGGATCTTCTGATGAAAAGTCAGATCGATGCCGGGAAGATATATGTAACAGCTCCATATTATGATAATTACAGACCTGATAGTAATGAAACAGACCGAAATGAGAATTCGACTGACAGTCGAACTTTTATTATGTTTTATGGGGCAATGTTCAGACCGGAAAATATTGAATGTGCAAAACGTATTATAGATGGTATAATGCCTGCATTGAAAAACACGGATATAGAACTGGAAATAATCGGCAAGACTAATGATGCTACGCTTCAAAAATACGAAAGCGACAGAATCCATATTCGTGGATATGTAGATGATCCCGGTTACTACTTACGTAATTGTCTCTGTTTTGTGGCACCACTTGGAAAAGGGGCAGGGATTAAGATAAAAACTCTTGAAGCATTATCTGCAGGAGCAACTGTTCTGACAAATGAAATCGGAATAGAAGGTATACCCGCTAAATCCGGAGTGGATTATTATTACTGCGTAAGTGTAAGTGATTACATAAATAAAATCATTGGTCTTTACATGGGAAGTATTAAACCTACTGGTGATAATTCAATGAGATTTATAGATGAGACATATGATTTAGAGAAAAATACAGATAGTTTTATTGAGTTGTTAAACGATTTATAAAGTGTTTCATTCAGAGGCTGTTATGAATAATATGGAAGAAATGAATGATATGGATGTTGAGGAATTACAGTCATTATTTCCTCAAAAGAAAAATATATCCGATCAGATAATTAATGAATTAAAAAATGAAATAGATGAATTAAAAAGAGAAAACAACGGGCTGAGATGGGAACTATTAGATGCTCAGTATGATGCAAATCGTGTTTCCAGAATGTATTTGGAAACCTATGAGGCGGCCTCGATTTTTATGCCTGTTATCAATAGAAAAAAAAGAGGAAAGTTTACCTATGACGCCTCTACCAAAGAAGCCATATTTGAAAGGTTCAAGACTAAGGATACTCCAAGAGTCAGGAACGGATATCCTCAAGCAATAAAAGGTAATGCAGTAAGGTTTGATTCTATTTACCCGGCAGCATCAACTAATGGTGAAAAGATTGCGATTCACTTACATCTTTATTATGTTGATTTATTAGACGAATTTTTGGAATACTTTAAAAATATTCCATTTGTTTTTGATTTATATGTTTCTTGTCAGGAAACAGCAGATACTCAAAGTATTTGCAAAAGCTTTGCAGGCTTGGAAATGGTACAGACTATTATAGTTAGAACTACACAAAACAGGGGTAGAGACATTGCCCCTGCTTTAGTGTTGTTTGGAAAAGAAATATCTGAACATGATATCTTCATGCATGTTCATTCTAAGAAATCTCTCTTTACCGGAAAAGAACAGATGGAGTGGAGGACTTCTGCGCTTAAGGAATTATGTGGAAGTGAAATGCAGGTAAAAAAGATATTTGCGATACTTCAGTCGGATAGAAAGGTTGGACTATACATACCTGAAACAGTGTCAACCATGCCTATATTTGCGCACAACTGGCTGCAGAACAAATCGAAAGCAATTGAATTGAGCGGAGAATTTGATTTTAAATATAAAGATTCTTTGTTTAATTATCCGGTAGGGAGTTTTTTCTGGGCGAGAACAGATGCAGTCAGACCTTTATTCGACAGAAACTATTCTTATAACGATTTTGATGAAGAGAATGGACAGACAGATGGTACCCTTTCACATGCTATTGAAAGAGCCTTTGCTAAGATAGCAGAGAGTAGAGGATTTATACTTGCGATAGGTGATTCCCAGGAGGGTGTAGTAAGATTTAGCAAAAGCAATAAACTGTATAATCAGTATTTAAGCTATAATGTTGAATCTGCTAAGAAGTACCTTGGTGAATTTGATATAGTTAGTTTTGATATATTTGATACACTTATTACCCGAAAAATACTTAATCCAGACGATCTTTTTGAAATAATGACTGAAAGGATTGAAAAAGAGTTTCACATAAGTGTTGATTTCCTAAAGATAAGGAAAGATGCTGAGAACGCTGCATGGTCTAAAAAAGGTGCAAATACAAATATTGATGATATCTATGACGAACTTCCGAATGTATCAGATATATCAGAAGAGATAGCAGAGTCAATAAAGAAAATGGAAATAACTTTGGAATACGATTTATGTATTCCTAGATATGATGTACGTGAAATCTATGAATATCTTAGACGTAATGTTAAAAAGATATATTTAGTAAGCGATATGTATCTGACCTCTGAGATTATAGATAGAATGCTGAAAAAATGTGGATATGATGATTATGATGAAATGATCATATCTTGCGAGGCAGGTCTTAGGAAAGATGACAAATCCCTGTGGAAAAAACTTGCGGAAGAATGGAAAGGATTAAGAATAATCCATGTAGGTGATAATTTATGTTCAGATGCCCAGCTTCCGGGGGATTATGGAATCAATGTATATCCTGTACTAAGTGGGAAAATGCTTTTTGAACTGTCAGAGTTAGATGATTTTATTGATATCTCAGACTCAAAATCAATAGCGCATAGTTATGTTTTGGGAGGGATCATTAATCAATATATATTTAATTCGCCCTTTGCTTTAAATGAGAAGATAAAGCTTTCAGATGTAGATAATACGAGTATTTCAAAGGCCATGTTCGCATCTTTATTTATCTCATTTTTACAGGCGATTCCTCAGTATATTGATATGGATCAGCAGATTCTGTTTCTTTCCCGTGAGGGCTATTTACTAAAGAAGATGTATGAGATTTATTATGAAGATCATTCAGAAAAAATGAGTCCTAATGAGTATTTTCTGGCTTCGCGCAGGGCTTTAAGTGTAGCTGATATTAAATCTCGAGGAGATGTAATAGATATTTTAAAAGAAGAATACACTGGATCATTAGCTAATCTTTTAGAGACAAGACTGGGTATGGAATCTAAGCCTGAATATTATTTTATTAATATTAAAATGCCTGACCAGATAGATGCTGTTATGAAGATAATAGAGAATAAGACTGAAGATTATCTGATTAGTTGCAATAATCAAAGGCAAAACTATCTGGCTTATGCTAATGACATCATCAAAGATAGTTCGAGAAGACCTGTGGTCATAGATCTTGGATATAGTGGCACAATTCAATACCATCTGGCTAAGTTACTATCAGAAAAAATAGACGGTTTTTATCTACTTACAGGACTAAATAGTAAACCTGAGAAAATAGAATGTAAATGTGAAGGATTATTTACAAAAGGAAAAGATGTAGATAGTGATAATCTCTCAAAGTTTACCCTTTATCTGGAATCAATTCTACAGGCTCCATATGGTCAATTGATGTATTTTGAAAAAGATGATTCTAATGGAGTCAGAGCCGTATATGGTGAAAAAGATGATTGTTCCTCTCAGATTTTCTTAATGCAGGATGCAATTATTGATTATATAAGAGATTTTAAATCTTTTGAGGATTATATTGGCTGTGATTTGAAAGTTGATCCAATTATAGCTTCCAAATTATTTGTTGCTTTTGCAAAGTCAGGTGTATTGCCTGAGGAATTTACAAGAATCTTTTCTGTAGAAGATAACTATTATGGGAATGGTGTTAAACATGTAGATAATAATTCTGGGGAATGGATTGCTCAGGGATAAAGACATAAATAGTTATAAATTGATGTAATGAAAGGCTGATTATAATGAAAAGACAATACTTAATTGTTTTATTAGCTGCAGTGGTGTTAGATATATTGATCTTTATATCATCCAAAACTGCTCTTTTTCCGAATGTTATACAGGGAGGATTTCTGTCTCCTGTGATATCAAGAATAATATGGTGTGTAGCATTTGATATATTGCTTCTGTTTTTCGGAATCAAGGCACAGGCAATATTTGATCTGCCATACGAAGTTATTGTTAATAAAAGAGTGACCTTTAATCTTGCAAAAAATGACTTTAAGGTTAAGTATGTTGGTTCATATCTTGGAATATTCTGGGCGTTTATCAATCCATTGGTTACTATAGTTCTTTATTGGATAGTATTCCAATTCGCATTCCACAATGGAGATGTAGATGGACACCCGTTTGTTCTATGGTTAATCGCAGGTATGATCCCGTGGTTCTTTATTCAGGATGCACTTACAAATGGAACAATGGCGCTGATCGAGTATTCTTACCTGGTCAAAAAGGTATTGTTTAAGATTAGTATTCTTCCGGCAGTAAAAGTGTTTTCTGCTTATTTGATACATGCTGCATTTATGGTGATTCTTTTCATCACATATATTGCTTTAGGACATTTTCCTAATCTGTACTGGCTGCAGCTCATTTATTATTCAGGCTGTTCGATTGTAATGACTATGGCACTTGCGTATGCTACAAGTGCTATCCAGCTTTTTGTAAGAGACCTTTCACAATTTGTAGGAGTTATTCTTCAGATTCTTATGTGGGCAACACCTATCATGTGGAATCCGGCAATTGTTCCTGCAGGAAAGATGTGGATATTTAAGCTTAATCCCGCATATTATATTATTACGGGATATAGAGATTCGCTTCTATATCATATAAATGCATTTGCAAGGATAGGTAATATGCTGTATTTCTGGTGCTTTGTGATTATATTGCTGGTTGTCAGTTCATCACTGTTCAAAAAGCTTCAGCCACATTTTGCAGATGTATTATAGTTGATGAGTTTTTCTATATGGTTAATAAAAAGGTGATTGTATGAGTGATTATGCTGTAGAGATACATAATATTTCTAAAATATATAAATTGTATGACAGGCCTGTGGATCGTCTTAAGGATGCGCTGAACCTTTCTAAAAAGCAGCTTTATAAGGAGTACTATGCTCTTAATGATATTTCATTCAATGTTGAGAAAGGTCAGACTGTTGGGTTTATCGGAACTAATGGTGCAGGTAAATCAACGCTTTTGAAAATAATAACCGGGGTGCTTACTCCTTCTTCCGGAGAGGTCCGGGTCAGCGGAAAGATAGCAGCACTTCTGGAGCTTGGCGCCGGTTTCAATATGGAATATACCGGGCTGGAAAATATTTATCTGAATGGATCCATGATGGGATACACGGATGAAGAGATGAAGCAAAGAGTTCCTGCAATAATTGATTTTGCCGGTATTGGAGATTTCATAAAGCAGCCTGTAAAGACTTATTCCAGTGGTATGTTTGCCCGCTTGGCTTTTGCAGTGGCTATTAATGTCGATCCTGACATTCTGATAGTAGATGAAGCCCTTTCAGTTGGTGATATTTATTTTCAGGCTAAATGCTTTAACAAAATGAATGAGATAAAGAAGAAGGGTACTACAATTCTTCTTGTAACGCATGATATGGGTAGTGTAATTAAATACTGTGATGATGTACTTGTTCTCAATCATGGCAATCTTCTGAAGGAAGGAAATGCCAAGGAGATGGTTGACAT
>CACZPG010000026.1 GCA_902782965.1 uncultured Lachnospiraceae bacterium | reverse complement strand
TTTCTGAATGAGGCGAGAAGCCTTGCGAAGTTTAATTCAAATCCGGGAACGGTCATAATCCACAATTTCTTTGAAGAGAATGGTACTGCTTATATAGTTATGGAGTATCTGGATGGCTGTAATATGAAGCAGTATACCAAGGGAACAGACGGGACTATTCCTTTTAATATGCTGAGCAGAATGACTGATATAGTATGCAGTGTACTGGCAGATGTTCATTCTGTAGGTCTGATTCACAGGGATATCAGTCCTGATAATATTTTCCTGTGTAAGAATGGCTTGTTTAAACTGATAGATTTCGGGGCTGTAAAATCCAGCGCTAATGATAGCAATATGTCTGCTACGGTAATCCTGAAGCATGGATATGCGCCGATTGAGCAGTATACCAAGAAGGGCAAGATCGGTCCGTGGACAGATATTTATTCTCTTGCCGCAACTATGTACAAGCTTGCTACGGGCAAACTTCCTGAAGAGGCAGTTGACAGGATGACTGAGGATACTATCGTTGCTATGGGCGAGCTGTGTCCGGACTTTCCATCAAACTTCTGTCAGGCAGTAATGAAGGCTCTTTCCCCACGTAAAGAAGACAGATATCAGAGTATAGAAGAATTTAGGACTGCTCTTTTCGAAAATGATGAATCTGGCATTAAGCCGGTCTTAGAGACAGGATCGGATTCAAATACAAATCTTTCAGCTTCTGACGATACAATCGGATTATCTCATGATAAAACTGTTTCTTCAGATGATACAAAAAGTGCTACCGAAAACACACTGACAGAGGATGTTTCTAAAGGCGCACTGACAGAGGATGATTTCGAAACGATAGCGCTTAACAAGGATGATGAAGATAATACCGTTATCCTTTCGGAGAAAGAGGCTGAATATTTGTCAGAACAAGTGTCAGAACATGTATCTAAGCATGTGTCTGAAACCGACACTAATAAATATAAAAATATATCAACGAATATATCCAAGAATATATCAACGAATGTTGAACCCGCAGCCGTAAGTAAAATCGAAGAAACCTACCACTATGTTCCGGAAACTCCGATGCAGCGGGTGAAGAATGCCTTAGGTTCAATGTATGGAAGGCTGCTCATTACAATTGCCATGGCTGTTCTGGTTACTATTGTCGTGAGTGCGATTAATACATCTAGACATAAGAAGGCTCAAGAGGCAGCGGTTGCAGGAAGTAGTTCCGCCTTAGATTCAGGGAATGGTTCCGGAACGGATAAGGCTGCCGGTGACATTTTTCATTTAGAGGATGGCTTCTTCCTTGTGAATATGGATCTTTTTGGCAGAAGTTATGATGAAATCACAAACACCATAAAGGGCGCAGGCTTCGGCTGGAGTCTGGATGAACCTATGGTATGGTTTGCATCGTCGGGTTATAAAGCTAACTGGATTGATCCGTCGGCGGATTATTCTGTTGGATTTTTCTTCGATGACTCTATGAAGCTGATAGGCATGGAGTATAATGATATGTCTTCAACAAGTATTCCTGCCGGTTTCTATTCTGTTATAGATAAGAAAATGCCGATTTTCAGTAAGAGCCACAAATTTGTGAGAGATGATTATGAGGAAACAAATGGCGGAAGCCAGGGAATGGGCTGTTCTTTCAGGTTGGAAGGAAATGTATATTGTGGATATTCCATCTTCCCTGATGTCTATAAAGATGATGAAGGAACCGCTCATCAGGAAGTTAAGCAGATCTATAATATGAGTGAATACTATCTTAACCAGAGCGGACATGAAGAGAAGATATTCGAGCAGAAATAATTTGCGGAAATAGCTGTAAGGTTAGTTTTAAGATGAATAGAAATGATGATATAAATAATAATGATATAGATAATTGTACTGTAGATAATAATGCTGAATATGATAATAAACGCATTTATTTCCGGATTCATAGTACTGGTATGATAGCCAGGAACTTGCTTCTGGTCTTTCTTACATTTTCTCTTACTGCCTGTGGAGGAAATGATGAAGCTTCCGGATTAGATGAGTTTGATGGACAGATTACCAATGCTCTGCAGAATTCTTCCTATAATCTTGAAATAGAGGATAGTACTTCCTTTGATATCAAACCTGATGAGAACGGGATAGTTCATCTCGGCTTTGCGGGAGATCTGTGTCTGGCAGAAGGGGCCGTGACCACAGAGAAAATGGATGCTTCCGAAAACGGAATCAGAGACTGTTTCTCTGAAGACCTCCTCGAAAGGATGAAGAGCTATGATATATTCATGTTGAATAATGAATTCTCCTACAGTACCCGGGGAACTAAGAGTGAGAAGACTTATACCTTCCGTGCAGATCCTTCCCGTGTAGATAATCTGAAGGAACTGGGGGTTGACCTTGTGCTTACGGCTAATAATCACATTAATGATTATGGTCCGGAGGCAGTGCTGGATACTCTGGATACCCTTGATAATGCCGGAATTCCTTATGTGGGCGCCGGGAGAAATTCAGAGGAGGCTCGAAAGATTATATACTATAATGTGGGTGATTATAAGATTGCTTATGTGGCTGCTTCCCGGGCTGAGGAATATGAATCCACTATCTGGACTGCTACAGCATCTGACAGCACTCCGGGAGTTCTCGGTTGTTATGATGGTTATGACTGTGACCTGTTTCTAAGTACTATCAGTGAGGCGGCAGCTAATTCGGATTATGTAATTGCATGCGTTCACTGGGGATATGAATATGTTGATTATTATGCTCCGGAACATCAGGAGCTTGCCAATAAGATTATTGGGGCGGGAGCCGATGCAATAATCGGAGGACATCCTCATGTGCTCCAGGGAATACAGCTGATAGATAATAAGCCTGTATTCTATAGTCTTGGAAATTTCTGGTTCAACGATCAGGATCTCTATTCCGGATTGGCAGAACTTGATCTGAAGATTCCTTCTGAACCGGGTGGTACGGTGGAACTGGCAGAGGCAAGATTTGTTCCTTGTACTCAATACGGTGTTTATACAGCATTATCCACTGATTCCCAGGAGAAACAGAAGATAATTGATCATGTGGCAAATGTTTCAACCGGCGTTCATTTGGATGAAAACGGTGTGGTCAGTCCGTGGTAACTGTGGAATTATAAATCGGGGAATTATGGACCATGGAATTAATAATAAAACTTTTGACCATGCAGATGAAAGTATAGTATAATTTAGTTCAAGTTTTAGTTTAAATTTTTACAGATTTTATAGATTTATATTGGAAATCCATTTTTATAAGGATTCTTTTTGGGACTGAATATTTAGATATTTAATGTGGGGAATTATCATGATAAGACTTGAAGAGAAAAGAATCAGTAAAATCAGAAAAGGCGTAGGAAAGAAGCCCTTTATTATAGGCTCCCTTCTTGCGCTTTCTTTATGCATATCAGGAAATTGTTCGGCAGTAAAAGGCGGATATACATTTTCTGAATATTATGAAGGATTAAAGAATGGTGGTGCTCTGCAGGTTCATGCAGAGTCAGTATCCGGAGGAGATTACGAGGATCTGGCGGTTGATCCGGTTGGTGGAGAGGGCTATTCGGCTGTTCTCTATGATAATACCAATGGTCTTCCTACTTCCGAGGCTAATGCTATTGCGGAGACTGATGAAGGCTTTATATGGATCGGAAGCTACAGCGGACTTATCAGATACGATGGTAATACTTTCGAAAGAATAGATTCCACTACAGGAATCGCCAGCGTTGTAAGCCTTTATGTTGACAGTAAGGACAGACTCTGGATAGGAACCAATGACAGTGGTGTGGCTGTTATGCAGAAGGGCGAGGTTCAGATGTTTAATCATGTCGAGGGCCTCAAGTCTTCTTCCATCAGAGCTATTGTTGAAGATGATGATGGAAATATATTTATTGCCACCACCAATGGTCTGGGAATGATTGATAATGATATGCAGCTGCATGCCATTGATGAAAGCCAGATCAACGGAGAATATATTCAGGAACTTAGGAAGGACAGCAATGGACTGGTTTATGGAAATACACTTTCGGGTGCAGTCTTCATTATAAAGGATCAGAAGGTAACTGAATTCTATGACGGAAACAAAATGGGTACGGGAGTTATTTCTACAATACTTCCGGATCCGGAAAACCCGGAGAATATATATCTCGGAACTGAGAAATCCATTATCTATTATGGCCATCTTGGAGATGATTTATCCAAATTCAAGGAGATAGATGTGTCTCCGCTGAGCAGTATTAACTCAATAGAACATTTCGATGACCAGCTGTGGATCACATCCGAGAAGGGAATCGGAATCCTTAAAGACGGAAAATTCCAGACAGTTGATAATGTTCCGATTAATAATTCTGTTGACCGCATGATGGCAGATTATGAAGGCAATGTATGGTTCGTATCTTCAAGACAGGGTGTAATGAAGATAGTTCCGAATCAGTTTGAGGATCTCAGCTTCAGATATGATCTTGATAAATTTGTCGTAAACTCCACCTGCATCAGTGAGGACAAATTATTTATAGGTACGGACTCCGGTCTGATTGCTGTAGACAAGTCAAAGGAACTGGATAGTCTTCCAATAAAAAGTGTAGATACTCCTCTTGAAGAATATAAGGATACCAAGGATCTCCTGGAGCTTTTCAAAGATATCAGAATTCGATCCATTATCAAGGATTCGAAAGGTAAGCTCTGGTTCTCAACCTACAGTCCTCTTGGACTTGTTGAATATGATGAAGGAAAGGTTAAGACCTTTACTTCGAATGATGGTATGCCATCTGAAAGAGTCAGAGTAGTCAGTGAGAAATCTGATGGTACCATAATGGCAGCCTGCAGTGGTGGTCTTGTTCTGATTCGGGATGACAAGATAATTGATGTCTATGATGAGGACAGCGGACTCAGCAATGACGAAATTCTTACCGTATGTGAAGGCGATAACGGAGACATTTATCTGGGTTCCGACGGAAACGGAATATATGTTCTCAGCGGAAACAAGATAAGTAACTTGGGTGCTGATGAAGGCCTCAGCTCAGAAGTTGTAATGAGAATCAAGAAGGATACACTCAGAGATCTGTTTTGGATAATCACCAGTAATTCTCTTGCCTATATGAAGGATGGCAAGATAACGACCATTAAGAAATTTCCTTATTCCAATAATTTCGATATGTATGAGAATAAGGACGGAAAAATGTGGATACTCAGCAGTAACGGTATTTATGTAGTATCTACTGATGAACTTATCGAGAATGAAGATATTTCTCCTGTATATTACAGCAGAGATAACGGAGTACCCTACATAACCACAGCAAATTCCTACAGTTATCTCAGTGGTGACGGAAATCTGTATATTTCCGGAGGCGCCGGAGTTGCGAAGGTAAATATTGATAATACTGAAGAAAATGTAAGCAATGTAAAGGTAGCAGTTCCTTTTGTTGATGCAGACGGTGAGTTTATCTACGCAGATGATTATGGCAAGATAACAATTCCTTCAAATGTTTCCAGGGTGACGATATACAGCTACGTATATACTTATTCTCTGATGAATCCTAAGGTTACCTATCATCTTGAAGGCTTTGATAAGGATACTATTACTGTAGACCGGACTGATCTGGAGCCGGTTGTATACACAAATCTTGATGGTGGTAAATATGAATTTGTTATTCATCTTCAGACTTCCCTGGGAGAAGGAGATAATGAAGTAGCCATCGAAATTGAGAAGACCAAGGCTATTTATGAGAAACTATGGTTCAAGCTTCTGATGGGCTTCATAGGACTTGCTATTATTGCGGCAATCGTATTCTTCTATGTTCAGAGAAAGACCAAAGCTCTGCGGAAGAAAGAGCAGGAGAATAAGATATTCATCAGAGAGATGATAGAAGCCTTCGCCAAGACCATCGATATGAAGGATAAGTATACCAATGGTCATTCAACCAGAGTGGCTGAGTATACGGCAATGCTTACAAAAGAACTGGGTTATGATGAAGAGACGGTAGAGAAATATTATAATATCGGTCTTCTTCATGATATTGGAAAAATCGGAATACCTCCTGAAGTACTTAATAAGCCGGGCAAGCTTACTGACAGGGAGTTCAATATAATCAAATCACATTCGGCTCAGGGATATAAGGTTCTTAAGGATATAAGTATCATGCCGGAACTTGCAATCGGTGCCGGTGCCCATCATGAGAGACCTGACGGAAAAGGTTATCCTAAGGGACTTAAGGGTGACGAGATACCAAGAGTTGCTCAGATAATCGCTGTGGCAGATACATTTGATGCGATGTACTCAGACCGTCCGTACAGAAAGAGAATGAACTTCGAGAAGGCTGTGTCCATTATAAAGGAAGTATCCGGTACTCAGCTTGAAGCAGATGTTGTAGATGCATTCCTCAGACTTGTCGATAAGGGTGAGTTCAGGGCGCCTGATGATGATGGCGGCGGAACAACCGAGGATATCAATAATATTCATAAGAAGTTTGATAAAGCTGAGGAGAAGAATTCTGATGAGTAATTTTGATCCTTCCCCATAAAAAGAACTGACAGTTGGGTATTAATACTCAGCTGTCAGTTCTTTAGATTTAATACTTTGTTATATGTGATGTTTCGCTATTTACAATACTTTATTATCGAGATCTGCGAATACATAACCGAAGATCATTTTGTCGCTCTTCTTATTGAAGATAGATATCACATTTGCCGGAAATCCGGAAATGTAGCTGTTGTAGGCATTGACGCTTTTGTTGTAGGATAGGCTGTATCTGAACATATCGTCTCTGGCCTTGTTGAATTTGTCGAGTTCAGTTCTGAATTCTTCATTTTTCATCAACTCCGGATGCTCTTTAAGTATTTCTCTGACCTTAAGATCCTGCTTATCAAGATTCTCGGCTTTTGCGGCCTGGATAGCGGCGGATGAACCAATGGCCAGTTCATTAATATTCGGACTTTCGATATCGTTCTCAATACCCTTGGTATTCAGAAGATCGGTGATCTTGGAAAGCCTGAAGGATCTGTCCCATAAACCGGAATCAATCTCGGCTCCTCTGTCACGGGCTTCTATCTCAAGTCTGTTAATTTTATTAGTTGTATGAATGAATACATAACCAAATATAATTATGAATCCAAGTACAATAATTCCTGCGGGTCCCATTTTCCCCTCCACATTTATAAACTGAAATTCAGCAATACATAGAATACTGAAAATAACCAGACTAGTTTTAAATGTTTATTAACAATTACTTATTGTAGCACAATTTTATTTTATTTTAAATAAAAATTATGTTACAATAAGATTTACGTAAAAGAATAAAGGATTTCGGAGGGCATATGGCAGAATCACTTATCACAAAGAAAGCTATAGCTGACAGTCTTAAGAGTCTCACAAAGGAGAAGTCCTTCGATAAGATTTCCGTTAAGGACATTTCCGAGAAATGTGGGATTAACCGTCAGACCTTCTATTATCATTTTGTAGATAAGTTCGCGCTTCTTGAATGGATATATCAGACTGAACTGCTGGAGGCAACCCTTCAGGATGTCAGTTTCGAGAACTGGAGAGAGAAATTTATCGATACACTTGATGCTATGAGGGCGGATAAGCGTTTCTATATAAATACCATCAATCATACTGAGGATTATATTCAGAGATATATGATCGAGCAGGCCGGTTCACTCTTTATCAGGGCAATTGATGAACTGGATGAGAGCTCCAAGGTCCGGGATGAGCAGAGAAGATTTATATCCAGATTCTTTGCCTATGGTGTTTGTGGAATCGTAATTGAATGGGCTGTCGGAGGCATGCAGGAGGAACCGGAATACATCGTCGGAAATCTGTGGGAG
The DNA here is from genome assembly GCA_902782965.1 of uncultured Lachnospiraceae bacterium. GTDB lineage: Bacteria > Bacillota > Clostridia > Lachnospirales > Lachnospiraceae > Eubacterium_Q. The sequence goes on along the minus strand of CACZPG010000026.1, from coordinate 2,246 downwards.
CTTCTGACACACTGTGAGAGAGCAGCATATACACATGTAAGGGAAGAAGGCTTCATAGACGAGAGATAGGGGCTATTACACATTTTTGTTTATGATTATCATAAAGCATTTTCTGTGATTTTAATTTGCTTCAGGTGATTTTCATAAATTGGTTTTAGTGATTATCATAAAATAGTTTCAGGGTTGACTAGAATCGGATGGTGTGATAAATTACTTGCATTATTAAATTTGATGTATTAAAATTATGTTTTGGTATACATAACATGACATAAGTGACCGAAAGGAATTATAAATGGTAAGAAATGATATTAAAAAGATAATCAGTGCAGTGCTGATAGGAGTCATGACTTTAGCTGTAATTCCTGAACTTCCACAAGATACTTATCAGGTTTATGCTGATGAACTGGAAGAGGCTAAGGATAAGAAGGCAGAGACTTCAGCGAAGAAGAAGCAGGCACAACAGAGATTGAAACAGCTTAATCAGGCTAAGGAAGATACTATGGATATGATCCAGAAACTGGATGAAGAGATTCAGAGTTATGAAGGCAAGATTAAGGATCTCGAAGCTAAGAAAATAGATCTTCAGACGCAGGTGTCTGTAGTTGAGAATAGTCTTCAGGAAGCATATATTCAGGAATCCAAGCAGTATTCCGGCATGAAGGAGAGAATTCAGTTTGCGTATGAGAACGGAGATGCTACTTACATAAGTGCGCTTCTTGCAGTTCAGGATTATTCCACAGTGAACAATCAGGCTGAATATGTAGATAAGGTTTCTGCTTATGATCAGAAACAGCTGGGAGAGCTTCTTGAGATCGAACAGACTATTGATGAATTAAAGAAAGATGTTGAAGACAACCTTTATCAGGTTAGTGAGCTTAAGTCCGAGGCTGAGGAAGAACAGCAGGCTCTCGGAGTTATGCAGGATGGAAAGAAGCAGGCACTTAAGGAATACAGTGCTGAGATAACAGATACTGAGGTCAGCATTGAAGAACTTGAAGCTTTAGAGGCTGAACAGGATGCTCAGATAGCAGCAATAGAGGCTGCAGCAAGAGCAGCGAGAGCAGCAGCTGAAGCAGCAGCAAGAGCTGCAGCAGATCAGGCGGCGGCAGCAGCGGCAGCTGCAGCGGCATCCGGAACTAATGCCCAGCCGGCAGCCCAGCCAGTAAATACAATGCCATCCTATGGTGGTGGACAGTTTACATGGCCTATGCCGTCATCACATTCTATAGGATCAGGTTTCGGTCCGAGAGTAGCGCCTATCGCTGGTGCATCTACATTTCATAAGGGTGTAGATATTGGATGTGCAGCAGGAGCACCAATCGTAGCAGCTGCTGACGGAGTAGTTTCCTATACAGGTTACTTCGGCGGTGGTGGAAATACAGTTATTATTGATCATGGAAATGGTCTTTCAACATTATATATGCATATGTCTGCTTTCGGAACAAGCGTTGGAGCAAATGTAACCGCAGGAACGGTTATCGGATATGCCGGAAGTACAGGTGTATCTACAGGTCCTCATCTCCATTTCGCTGTCAGAGTTAATGGCGCATATGTAGATCCAATGGGTTACCTGTAGAATAAACTAAAATAAAATAATAGAAATTCAGAAGACAGTTGAGAATTATCTTGGCTGTCTTCTTTTTGTTATATCATACTTTCAGAAATATTTCGGGCGTTGTATTTTAAGTGTCACATTCCGGATGTCATATCCCGACAGATATCGGATTCTGTCAAAAAAATATGCACGAGTACGGGAGTGTCTAATTACAAAACCGGTTTTTGATATTATCCTATGGGCAAATCTTGAAAATAAGAAACGGAGGGATAACATGGAGAGATTTGGTCGCGCGGTTGTACGTGCAAGAATATTAATTATCATTCTGGCCGTACTGCTTATGATACCGGCTGCCATCAGTTATTTTCACACAAGAACCAATTACGATATTCTGACATATCTGCCTAAGGATATCGAAACCATGAAGGGACAGGAGATTCTTGCCGATGACTTCGGCACGGGAGCTTTCTCGATGGTAGTCGTTGAGGGAATGGATGACAAGAGCATCGAAAGGATGGCTGATAAGATCAGAGAGGTCGATCATGTTAAGAAGGTCCTTTGGTGTGGATCAATCCTGGACGAATCAGTTCCTCGAGATCTTCTTCCGGATAATTTGAAGGAGAGTCTGATAAGGGGAGATTCACAGCTGATGATAGTATTCTTTGATACAACTCTTTCGGCTGATGAAACT
>CACZPG010000025.1 GCA_902782965.1 uncultured Lachnospiraceae bacterium | reverse complement strand
GGATATCTGGGAACTCATTATCATCATGTATATGGCAAATAGTACTGCCACGAAAATGTAAGGTGCCAGCTTCTCTATTATTCCCGGTCTGCTGACATCATAGAGACGATATTTTACATCGCCGTATTTTTTGAGAATACTCATAGTTTCGGATACATCATTTGTATAATATGTAATCCTGTCATTCTTCTTCTCAACTCTTACCGTTCCGGTAGGTATCTCTTCATTCTGATAAATATCAACGGATAATATATCGTTCTCTTTTAAATCCTTCTCCAGCCTGCTGTCACTATATGTCGTATCTATATTTGCCGGACGTGCCCAGAGCATATATAGCCCCAGAATAAGTGCAGCTATGATTAAATACCCTACAAGCAGCCCCCCTGCACTTCTTGGTTTCTTTTCCAACTTACTATTCCTCCATCCTTAATCTAAAACACCGATATAAGGCAGATTTCTATATTTCTCTGCATAGTCAAGCCCATATCCAACTACGAATCTGTCAGGAATCTGGAACCCTGTCATTTCAAGATCCACTTCGAATTCCCTTCTGTCAGGCTTGTCAAGTAAAGTAACAACCTTTAATGACTGCGGATTCTTAGTCTTCATATATTCAACTACATGACTAAGCGTTCTTCCTGAATCGAGAATGTCCTCTACGATAATCACATCTCTGCCTTCGATATCCTGATCCAGGTCTTTCTTCATTTTGATTTCTCCGGAAGAAACCGTTCCACTTCCATAGCTTGATACCGCTATGAAATCCATTGTAACAGGAACTGTCATATATCTTGATAATGACGCAAGAAACATTATGCTTCCCTTTAGTATTCCTATAAGATGAACTGTTCCTCCTCTGTATTTTTTACTAAGCTGTTCTGCCATTTCCTTAATTCTGTTTTCAACTGCTTCTTCAGAAATAAGAACTCCAATTTTATCGTCCATATTGTCCCCTTTTCTTAATTAAGATTTCTTATTACTTGTATAATCCATACGCATTACAGTTTGGGTCTCCGTTGTAACTTTATATCTTTCACTGAGTCTGTAGCCTACAATCCAGATGATCTCATTCCCATCGGCTACCACAGGAATTGTTTTCCGGAGACTTCTTTCAACCTTCTCAGCTGAGAAGAACCTTGAAAGCTTCTTGGTTCCACCTCCACTATTGATAACAATATAGTCATCTTCTTCCATAGTTCTGAGAACCGGCACAGAATTTATTTTATCACAATCTATCATTTTAGTATATTCTTTTTTGGATATATCAATTCCTTCGCTATAAGGAAATTTAACTATAGCAACTCTCCCCTGCACGCCCATAGTACTGATCATATCCTCTGAAACTGAACCGCTTATAAATGCCTCTCTCCCATGAAAATCCTCATCAATGATCCTTTCATTCCTGAGGTTCTCAGCCATTCTGTTTCGTATTACGATTCTGTCATATATTCTTTCTGCAACCATATCATAGGGAAGATCTACTCTCTTGCCCGATTCTTTGTCGGACAGTTCATATATGCTGTTAATATGTTTACGTGTAATATCCTTACGTCTGCCGCAAACTGCTTCCATTCCCCTCAGAATCAGCTCACCTGCTGCAAAGCTTCCCATATTTTTCAGCTTCACTATTTCTATGCTGATTTCATCACATATTTCCTTCTCGCTTTCCTCACCTTCATCGTTCCAGACTTTAACACTTTCAGTACGAATATTAACTCTGTTTTCATTATAATCCTTTACAGAGAAGGTTCTGTGAATTTCTGCATCAATATCCTCTGAAAGACGCATGGAATCACCTGCTATTTCAACAATATGATCCAGAGCACAGTCATTTATTTCATTAAGCAGCGGAAGGATTCCTAGTCTTATCTTGTTTCTTGAATAATCCTCCAGGAGATTTGTTGAATCTGTCACGTAATCCTGACCAATCGTATTCAGATAATCCTCGATTTCTCTTCTCTCAGTCATCAGAAGCGGTCTTATGATTCTGCCCCTGACCGGTTTAATCCCGGCAAGCCCTGTAAGAGAACAGCCTCTGATCATATTATAAATAACTGTTTCCGCCAGGTCATTACGGTTATGAGCCACAGCAATTCTAACGAAATGCGCTTTATTCTTCAGAAAGTCAGGACGTTTATTTCTGGCAGATGATAATTCATATATGTGACATAGTTCCTGTTCCAGTTTCCAGGCTTCTTCTTCAAAACATTCATATCTGAATAATCTCCCTGCTTCCTCTTCAGTAAGCCCATTTTCTCTTGCCATAGCAGGAATATCTTTCTTATGAGCCGTGAAATCTATTTCCAGCTTTCTGCATAATTCTTCGACGAACTGCTGGTCACCGTCCGCCTCCCTGCCCCTTATCATATGATTGATGTGTACCACCTTAAGATAAAGGCTCTCATTACTGTGACAACCATATTTCTTAGCAAGAGCCTCTCTTATTTCTATGAGAATCCTGAGAAGGCAAACCGAATCCGCACCACCCGAAACACCTACAATAACGCCGTCACCGGGCAAAAGCATCTCAGAACTATCTATATATTTATAAATCTTATCTTCAAAATTATTCAAATCTATGTCCCCCCAATCCAACTAAAAAGAAAACAGTCAACACCACTACGGCGTCAACTGTCATCTAATCATCTGCCTCCTTAGGCTTAATGAGGTATTCATCCTTATTTACCAGTCCTAACTTATTCTTCGCCTCATCTTCAATATATTTCTTGGTTTTCATATATTTCTCTCTGTTCTCGAGATTCTCAGTCCTGATCTGTTCACTTTTAAGTTCTGACTCCAACTGGGTCTCAGTTATGGCCAGCTCTTTTGCCTGATGATTCAGAGATATACTTCTTGCTCCACAGGCAATTATAACAATAATAACTACCGCAAAAACAAGCAGAAGAACCATTTTGGACTGTCTATTCGTTTTTCTTCTTCGTACATTCTGCATCATGAAAACCTTCTAAACTAAAGTATCAAAATAAATGTCTGCATAGAGAGACACATAGTGATTATAATATAAGTTTACATAATTTTCAAGAATTTATTTGAAATGTTTTTTTAATTTATTTGAAATGATTTTTTGAAGAATCGTGACCGGTAATACTATTCATAAAGTTCAAACAGATCGCCTGCATCATCCTTCTTTACAGTTTCAGCAACTTTCAGAACCCTTGCCTTAAGAGTCTTATTACCAAAAGCAATCTCTATTTCATCGCCTACCTTCACATCGTAGGATGCTCTGGCTGTCTTTCCATTGACAGTAACACGTCCTGCATCACACGCTTCATTTGCAATGGTTCTTCTTTTAATAAGACGTGAAACTTTTAGGTATTTATCAAGTCTCATTTTCCATCTCCTCTTAAAATACGACTTATAAACAGTACTTTACTTATACCAATGTATTACATATAACAAAACTGCCACGAACAATCGTGGCAGTAAATAACAGATTTCTTATATTCTAATCTTAGATTAGTTAAGAGCATCCTTAAGAGCCTTACCAGCCTTAAACTTAGGTGCCTTACAAGCCTTAATCTTGATTGACTTACCTGTTCTTGGGTTGTGTCCTGTTCTTGCAGGTCTCTCAGAAACTTCAAATGTACCGAAGCCTACGAGCTGAACCTTATCACCAGCCTTAAGTGTCTCTTCAACTGTCTCAAGAAAAGCCTTTAAAGCCTTCTCTGACTGTGCCTTTGAAAGCTCTGTCTTCTCAGCAATTGCTGCTACAAGTTCTGTCTTGTTCATTTGGAAATCCTCCTAAATAATACTTAATAATTTTGCTATCTTAGCCCCCTGAATTGAACTAAAACGCTCCATTTAATTATACGTTTTTGGCTCTATTTGTCAAGGCTTTATTACCATTTTCGAAACATTTTCGAAACATTTTCTTAATGTAATCTCCTTATGTTAACTAAATCAACTTTTTCGTTTTATTCCTCAATTTCTATGATGTAAGATGCCTCAAAACTTTCCTCTGGTTTCAGCTTATTAATGTATTCTCTATCCTCAATATTACCGCTGAAATTTTCCTTATCAGCTCTTCCATACCAAGGTTCTATACATACAAAAGGAGCCTTCTTTCCTGCCGGAGACCAGAGTCCGAAAAGTGGAGCATCAAAAATAACTGAAAGATACGACATTCCGTCCGGTCTGCAAAGAGTAACCTTGGAAGCCTGATTATTCTCTATGATGAGAGCGTCCTTGTCAAACATATGCTCATCAATCGTTACAAGCCCACCATCATTTTCGAGAACATTATCCTCCGATTCAACAAGGCCATTTGAGTTAAGAAGCGAATACTTCAGGTTCTTATCTGTATCAAAGTTCAGATAATAACTCTCCTGCTTCTCTCCTTTCTTCAAAGGACACATGAAAGCCGGATGTCCACCTATCTGGAAATATATATCCTTATCATCTGTATTGATAACCTTCCAGGTAGTAATAATCTTACTTCCGTCAAGTTCATATTTTATCTCAAGTGAGAATTTATAGGGATATCTGTTATAAGTATCCTCATTGCTGTCCAGTCTGAAAAGTATATTCTTTCCATCAGGCTGCTTCACCATTTTAAAATCAAGATCTCTGGCAAATCCATGCTGCGACATGTCATACACTTCATCACCAACCTTGAAAGAACTGTTCTTTAGACTTCCTACTATAGGGAAAAGCACCGGTGCATGTCTTTTCCAGAATTTCTCGTCGGCATTCCAGAGATATTCTGTTCCATTTTCCTTTGAGAAAATACTTGCAAGCTCTGCTCCCTGCTGATTAATAGTTACTTTAAGCTTTATATTCTCCAAATAAAATGTCTGCATAAAATGCTCCCTTCCTTATTATTCATTAGGCGAAGAAATAATAAATTCAGCATTTCCACTAATCCTTATTCTTCCGGAAGGAAGACTCGGAACAATGAAATGCTCACCCTTCTTTACTCCGGTATTTCCTATCACAGCTTCTCCCTCAAGACACGAGCCTATCATGAAATACCCTTCCTGAATCAGAGACTTATCTCCATCAAGCACTGCTTTCCACACATTATAATAACGGCACGAGATCAGTTGTTCAAACCATTCATTCTGTGTTTCACCATAAGTCTCAGACTGCACATATTCTCTATGTGGAACATTTATCACATCCAGACTCTTCCTGATGTGAAGAGGCCTGGGCTTTCCATCGGATAATCTGTCATAATCATAAAGTCGGTATATAATATCACAGCTCTGCTGAATTTCCAGAACCATGGTTCCCTTCTTAATAGCATGAATGGTTCCGGGGATAATCTGAAGGAAATCTCCTTTATGAACCGGAATCTCTCTTAGAAGTTCGTTCCATTTCTTATCCCGGATCATCTGAGCAAGTTCCTCGTGACTTGTCGCATTATGACCATTTATGATTGTAGAATCCTCAGAACAATCAAGAACATACCAGCTCTCGGTCTTTCCTAAAGATCCATTCTCATTCTTATAAGCATATTCATCATCCGGGTGAACCTGAATACTAAGATCATCATTGGCATCTATTATTTTAGTAAGAAGCGGAAATCTATCTCCCTTCATACCTCCGAATATTTCTCTGTGTTCACTCCAAAGTTCAGACAGATACATGCCCTCATATGTACCGCCACTGACTTTGCAATCCCCGTTCTCATGTGCACTTACTGCCCAGCACTCTCCCGTATGATCACTAGGAATATCATAACCGTAAATATCTCTCAGTTTTTTCCCGCCCCATATGGTTTCTTTAAATACAGGGGAAAGTTTGATAATATCCATAAATAATAATCCTTCCAAATGATGGCTCACCTGTAAGTGGAATAAGAACTACATCTGATGTCTCACAACCTTGTATTCGTCCCCATCTTTGAAGTAAGGACATTCCTTGAAATTATTCGTCACCAGACGACCGTAGTCATCCTCATCCATGTTAACATCACAGACATATTCTTCAATTTCATCATCATAATAGAAATATGCACATTCATCACATGATGCTGCCATTACTTTCTCCTCTTTATGTTACAGTGTAACGAGATTTACATCCATTCCTTTACTCTGAAATACTGATGCCATACCTCTGTCCTCAGTCAGAATAATTATCTGTTCTTCCTTCAGGGAATCCAGTACACTCGCAAATGCTTTAATCTCAGCAACACTGTCGAGCATGGAGGTTCCGTCTATTATCAGAGGCATTTTCTCCTTAGACAAATGTTTAGCTATACTAAGTCTTATAGCAAGGAATATCTTGCCCGCATCCTCTTCTGTAAGTCTTGAGATTGGCACTGCTCCTCTTGAATTAATAAGAAGAATAGAACCTACATCATCAAAATTGATAGAATTGAATTCTCCCAGAGTAAGAGCTTTGATGTACTCTGAAACATATCCCAAAAGGTTCTCAAAGGATTCCTTCTTGAAACCATTTGATAACTGATTTATCTTGCTGATAGCAAAATCTATAGCCTGAATTTCTTCTTCGAGTTCGCTCTTCTTCTTAAACACAGAATCAAACTCTGCTCTAAGCTTAGCTCTCTCACTTCTTCTCTCAAGCAGAGCAGCTTCTTTTTCTTTTAATACGGCTTTCTTCTCCTGATATTCCTTGGCGAAGGACATATCGAAATCCTGTTCTTCCTGTTTCTCTGCTTCTTCTTTCAACTCTTCCAGCACTTTCTGGAATTCCTCTTCATCCGGCATTTCCTCTTTGGATTTTCTGGCCAGAAGATCTTTCGCTTTTATTCCATCCAAAATTGTAATGAATACAAAGAGCGTGGTAAATGCAATGAAAAGCTTTCTTATCATCGGTTCAAACGGAAGCATATATACAATAGCTGCAATTATAAGAATTACAAGAAGTCCGGTACCAAGAATTACAGGAATTCTGTCTGTAAATGGTTTGTCTACCTTTACCTTTTCACGAGTCTTCTTCTCTTCATCCTTCTCAGCAACAGCTCCGAGATTAATATTCTTCTCTCTTTCAGTAAGCTTATCTATCTTCTCTTCAAGAGAACTGTCTGCTTCATAAGTAATGGTACCATCCTCGTTCTCAACGATCTTACGAGCTTCACGTTTTCTTCTCTCAGCTTCCATTACGAATTCTTCATTGATAGTCTTCAGTTCATTTTCAACTGCATCTATCTCTTCATCCAGACCGTCATATTCGGATATTCTCTCATCAAGTTCATCAAGTCTTCTGATGAGAGGTCTCGGAATGTGACTCTTCTTCTCATTTTCCAGATACTTGATTGCCTTGGATTTATCAATATTGGCAGTACCCGTCAGGGTAATATTAGTAAGATAGTCCTTAAGTCTGTCGCCCATATCCTCTTCATCTGAGAAGGCAATACACCTTGTGTCCAGATAAGTATTCTTATCTGTTTCACACAAAGTACCACTCAATGTATCAGTATACTTAAGTCGAACTTCTCTTCCTGATACTACATCCAGTACCGAAGCCTTCTTGGCACCTGCCAGAAATGTTCTGTCTATCAGATAAGTACTCTCATCATTCTTAACATAGGCAGTACCTGAATAACCATTTGAATTATCAGGTTTTCTCAGATCATAATTAGATCTTACCTTAGTAATTCCTTCTCTTCTGGGAATACCGTAGATCATTCCAACCAGAAAATCTCTAAAGGTTGATTTACCACTTTCCGGACCACCAACCACAAGATTGATACCCGTTGTAAGATCCACACTTTTATTATGAAATTTTCCAAAATCACGTACTAAGAGTTTTGTCAGATACATTTATCTCTCTTCTCCTGCTAAAATAAGTGCTTCCATTCCATATCTGAGAGCTCTGCTTCTTATGCCCTCATCCAGGGTATAACTGCCGTTTACCTCTTTGATGAAACTTCCCATCATATTATTCTCATTCTCAACCTGAAGGATATTCTGATCTTCATCAGATATAGTCATATTCAGATATTCGTAAACATTAAATCTGCTGTTAATCCTGGTCAGATCCAGATTGGTGTTATCCTTTGAAAAACCTCTGAGGGTAATGCTGTAGATATTATCAGTCCCCAGCTTCATCATCTTGTTCTCAAGATTCTTCACTATTTCCTCAGGAGAAAGTTCCGGAGACATTGTAATGCTGATATCCACATAGTTACGTTTTGCTACAGGACACCAGCTTATAGTGGTTCCCTCATCATTTATTTCTCCGATAACATAACCGTGACGACCTGTCTCCTTTGGACCAAGTGGTTCCGGAGTACCGGCGTAGGCCATCCTGTTTCGAAGAATGTGAACGGGCCTTCTTATATATCCCATTGCAACATAATCATAGCCTTTGGATGCAACTGCATCTTTCCTGAAAGGCATATGATGCTTGTCTCCTCCGGATGCGATCATTATGTTGATAGCATCTTCTCTGCCCGGTTCAATCTCTTCTATTATCCTGCTTCTGTATTCCGGTTTGCCATAGCTGTAACCGGTTACACAGGTATTGATTCCTCTTAAGTATGCGTTGGTCGTCCTGTCGGGAGGCAGCATAACTGTCCTGGATCTGAATTTGTATGATGAGCTTTCGCTTCCCGGTACTATATAATCGTCCGGACCGGAGAGGATTACAGTTCTGGTCTTTACCAGAGTCAGAAGCTTTTCATCCAGAAAGATCAGATCATCCACCGATGGTGAACGGTCGAATAGATTGCCTGCAATAAGAAGAAGATCAATATCCTTCTCATTACAGTCATTTAGAATTCTGTCAAATGTTTCTTCGATTTCACCCTGCCTCATATCTGCCCATGGTTTACCCTCATCGGGAGTGGCAAAAAGGTGAACATCAGCCGTATGTATAAATTTCATTTATTTTATCCTTTGCGGTTTTTTATTCATTAGACTTTATATTTGTTCAGATTCGCACCCAAACATTACTATTATACTCGCATTCAGTAGTTTTTTCAATTATTGCTTATATCTCTTTATATACTATCATGCTTATATGTCTTTATATACTATCTTTCCATTGCAAATAGTATAATGCACTTTTCCGGGGAGCTTCCATCCGGTAAACGGACTGTTAGCCGCCTTGGAAGCATAATCTCCTACGATCCATTCCTCTTCTTCTCCGAAGATTACCAGGTCCGCCGGAGAATCCTCCATAACGCTTCCGGGAATCATTCTGTATAACAGAGCAGGATTGCTGCTCATCAGTTCCATAAGCTTCATAAGAGAAATGTGACCGGGTTCAACCAGTGATTTAATACCAAGTCCAAGAGAGGTTTCCAGACCGGTTATTCCACTGGGAGCTGACTCAAGTGGCCTATCCTTCTCCTCTTTAGAATGCGGCGCATGATCTGTTACGATCATATCTATCGTACCGTCTTTGATTCCCTCTATAATGGCAAGTCTGTCCGATTCCTCTCTAAGAGGGGGATTCATTCTGGCATAGGTACCATACTTCAGCACTGCTTCTTCTGTAAGTGTAAAATGATGTGGTGTAGCTTCTGCATGAACATCCGCTCCCAGCTTCTTGGCAGCCCGTACATATTCCACACTGTTCTTTGAACTGATATGCTGAATACAGAGAGCCGCTCCCGTATGCAGTGCCAGCGCGGTATCCCTTGCGACCATTATATCCTCAGCAGTTCTTGAAGCTCCACCATAGCCCAGTTCTTCTGAGACCTTACCCATATTAACTCCGGGTTGTTTAATAAACAGAGGATCTTCTTCGTGAAGACTGACCGGAAGATCCAGATCTCTGGCTTTTTCTAAAGCAGCCAGAAGTACCTTCTCATCCATAATCGGAAGGCCGTCATCAGTAAAGCCTGCCGCTCCGGCCTCTGCCAGAGCATCCATATCCACCAGCTCTTTTCCTGCCATCCCCTTTGTTACAGTGGCAGCCTGAAGCACATGAATACCGGTCTTCTCACCTTTTTCCTGAACATATTTAAGCGTCTCTATATTATCAACAGGTGGCTTGGTATTGGCCATGCAGACTACAGTGGTGAACCCACCTCTTGCCGCCGCCTTAGCGCCCGTTTCAATATCTTCTTTATACTCAAAGCCCGGATCCCTGAAATGTACATGTGTGTCGACCAGACCTGGAGCAATAACCAGACCTGTTGCATCTATCTCCTGTATCTCAGAACCGGATACATCATATTTAGCCTTAATCTCTTCAATATCCAGATCAGGTCCGGCTCCCGCTATAATATTTCCGACTATCGCAACATCCGAAAGTCCATCAAATTTGCGTACCGGATCTACAACTCTTCCACCTTTTATATAAAGCATATACTGTTCTCCTGATTATGATCCCCAGAGGGATTAGTCACCTATTACCATACCGCAATATGATACCACAGATTAGCATCTTTTAACATCTTAATTTAATCTTATAGTAAAAGTAGTAAAAGTAGTAAAAGAAAAAAATCTCCGAAAAACCATTCCCTGGTTTTTAAAAGCTCTCTAAAGAAAAATATCCTCCTGAAAACCATTCCCTGGTTTTCACATTTCCAATAAAGAAAAAAATCTCCGAAAAACCATTCCCTGGTTTTTCGGAGACTTTTT
>CACZPG010000024.1 GCA_902782965.1 uncultured Lachnospiraceae bacterium | reverse complement strand
TCATGTATACCTCACTAAGTAAATATCTTATACTGTCTCAGTACGAATCCTGTCTATCAGGACAGCTCTGCTGTTTTCTCTATAGCATAGAACTGTAAAGAGCAGAAGTCCTGCTGCACTTACTATAGCTGTCAGGATAATGATCCATACCGGAAGCGTAAATTCCATCCTTCCAAATCTTGAATTCAGAACCATACGTAAGCATACCACAAAAGCCGCTGTAATAACACCCGAATATATGAAAGATTTAAAGAGAAGTTTTCCGTTTTCCATTAAAAGCATCTTCGTTTTCTGTTTATCTGTCATGCCCATGGAGTAAAGTACCGTAAGTTCCTGATGTCTGGACAGCTTCCTTCCCATAACAGAGTTATAGAGATTAAGCATACAGATGATTGCTATAAGAAGTGTAAAGCACACGGCGACAATCTGAACTATATTCAAAATCGCGTTCTTAAAATCTGTAAAGCCACTGATCATACCAGCTGATGCTAATGCACTGTCGCCGAATTCATTTTTGATCTGTGTCAGTCTTCTAACAAGATTTGAATCATCTGTATTTACATTAAACAGCACCTGTCTTTCTCTGATTCTTGACATTGACTCCTCAGAAGTCTGACTAAAAAGTATATCTCTAGTCTGTTCTGAAACAAAGATAACTATTTCCTTGTTGTTCAGTGTGAAATAATCCGCTACATCCTCCTGTCCAACATACCCCGCAACGGTAACAGGTATCTGTACTTCACTGAATTCCTCTGTTTCCTCATTATAATCATTGGATAGAAGATTGACCGTGTCTCCTTCCTTTGCATTAAGAGGCTTATTTATTTCATATCTGGAGTAACCGGGCTTAACAGCTCCTTCAAAAGCAAATTTATATTCATCAGTTGAAAGACTCAAATTATCATAAACAAGTATCTCAGGCATTTCTGCGTTATTACCTACCGGGCTGATTCCTGCTGCTTTCTTAAGCTGATCATAATCCTCATTTGAAAGGGCAATCATATTTACTACAGGATTTGACTCAGTATATTTAGGCTCCAGATGCAGTTCCATTACAGTCTCCGGAATCCCATCCGGATAGTATTTTCTGATAATGGCCTCAAGGGTATTTCTGTATTCTTCTGTATAATCACTAAGGGCTATATTATATGCGAAATAAATGATATCCAGTTCTTTATATTCACTCACCTCATCTGATGTTTCTATATCATTTTTTCCTGATGCATAATCATCATCGTTATCTATACCAAAAGTATAATCAAACCCCTGATAGGCTTTTCCAAGAGTAAATTCTTCATCACTTGTCTTACTCTTTATAACATCTGTAAAACTTCTTACTGCAAATGCAGTTATAAGAGTAAGGGCTATAAAAGCAGTTATGCTTCTGATTATACCTCTGGTTGAATGTCTGTTTCTTCCTATGGAAGCTCCGGCCAGAAGTCTCTCAGCCTGCCCCTTCTTCATAAACTTAAGTCCGGTCTTATATCCCTTCTTCTTTGCTTTAATTCCTGTATCATTTCCTCTGATACTCTCTATCGGTCCCACCTTAGCTATCCTCATGGCCGGAAGCCATGCAGATATCCATACTGCAGCTACAGAAAAAATGATTACAAATAACAGATTAACAGGACTTACGATCAGTTTATAACCTATCTCACAGCTTCTGCCTGTGATTACATTTGTAGCTATCTTTGAAATGATTTCTGAAAAATGCGGATACAGAAGAGCCATTGCTCCTTTGACCACTAAAAGTCCAAAGATTATTCCAATCGGAAGTGCCAGTATAAGAAGTGAAAATACTTCATAATAAACGCTCCATCTCTTCTGTCTTCTGGTTGCTCCGACTGACGAAAGCATTCCCAGATATCTGCTTCTTTCCTTAAAGGACATACTGAAAACATTGTATATAAGAACCAGTGCCGCGATGGTGATGAGTATGATGAAGAAGGCCTGGAACATTTTCATCAGGAAATTGAAGCTTGCATCACTTCCTTTTGAAGCAAAGGTGAGAAGCATATCGTTCTCTACCACACGACCTTCTTCAACCGGAATTTTATTTCCGGCATTGGTTATGTAGCCGGCACCACTTTTTTCAAGATTCTCTCTTTCATCGTCTGTCCTTCTGCTGTCAAGAAGAAGGAGTACCTGCTCATAGAAGTTTTCCTTTGAATTTAAATCTGTTGTAAATACTACATTTACCTTTTCATCTGCAGCTACAGCATTATCGATCTTGGTGAGGGCCATGTAGCCACCCTGACCTTCAGTTTCATAGTAAGGTGACTCCATGATACCCACAATGGTAAAAGTTCCCTTAAATCCGGTTGACTCTCTGACCTCCTCAAAGGTCTCATTTCCTGTAAAGTAAGGAAAATGGTCCGGAGCCTTAGCTGTAGTGCCATGTTCAACCAGAAAACCAGAACCAAACATTACAAAACCCGGCTCCTTGCCTCCATCCACAGCCTTCTTCTCCTCATCATCCATGAAGGCATGAATGTATCTGTCAAATGTATCCACCTCTAAGGTATCACCGATTTTTACATCAGCACCTTCTTTCAGTGCTCTCTCACTGATAAGGATTTCATTACTTTTTTCCGGCAGACGACCTTCTTTTACATTTATATTCATCCAGTCAAAAAGTTCACCGGAATATCCTTTGATTTCAAGATAAGGTGTCGTATCAGGTTTTGCACTCTGTGGAAACTCTGTATAACCCAGTGGTTTTGATATTTCAAGCTTATCAACTGAACTAATAGCCTTTATCTCATCCACCTCTGACTTATCCAGATCATACACCTGACAGTGCCAGCTTCCCTGATCTGCAGCAACTGCATTTTTCATAAATTCCATTACTGTATCCTTACCGATGAAAACCGCTGTCATAAGAATGACCATAACCAGGATGCCCGCAAATGTAATTGCTGTCCTTTTTTTATTTTTCTTCATATATGTTTTAGTTACCTGAAATATTATCCTCTTGTTGTTCATTTCATTTCTCCTAAACGATGTTTCTGACCTTCTCATTCTTTATGATTCTTCCGTCTTCGATGCTTATCACTCTGTCTGCCTGCATAGCCAGCCCTTCGTCATGGGTGATAAGTATAAGTGTCTGTCTGTTTATCCTGTTTGACTCCTTGAGAAGATCGATGATTTCCTCACCGGTTTTTCTGTCCAGGTTTCCGGTAGGTTCGTCAGCCAGAAGTATAGCAGGGTGACTGTAAAGCGCCCTTCCTATGGATACTCTCTGCTGCTGTCCACCGGATAGCTGATTTGGAAGATTGTGTCTTCTGTCTGTAAGACCCAGATGCTCAACTATCTGGTCCAGCCTTTCCGTATCAAGCTCCCTGCCATCCAGCAGATGTGGAAGAGCTATATTTTCATCTATATTCAGAACCGGCATCAGATTGTAGAACTGATATACCAGACCTATCTGTCTTCTTCTGAAGATTGCAAGTTTATCCTCACTCAGGCTGTGTATGTCCGTACCATCGATATAAACTTTACCTTCACTTGGTTTATCAACTCCTCCCAGAATGTGAAGCAGTGTTGACTTACCACTTCCGGAAGGTCCGATGATCGACACGAACTCGCCTTTCTCAACTGTAAAACTCACATTATCCAGAGCTTTTATCTCAGTATCTCCTGAACCATATATTTTTGAAACGTTTTCACATTTTAGTATTTCCATTTTATTTCATCCTTTTTCCTTCTTATTTCTGTCAGTGTTTATAATCTTTCTTTGCATTTCTTTCTGACAATAACAACTATAACATATAATTCTGACAATATGATGACTGCTAAAGTGACAGATTAGTCACATACAGATTAGTCACATTAAAAAATGAATCAACAAGAACCACTCTCATTGATTCATTTCGCGCATTATATACATATCATATTATACATTATATTTAGGAATTTCTTTTCTGAAGTTCCGGATGCTGTCTGTAATA
>CACZPG010000023.1 GCA_902782965.1 uncultured Lachnospiraceae bacterium | reverse complement strand
GTTGGTAAGGACGTATTTCCTCTTGATGGTGAGTACAGTGCAAACATGCTTCGTGAGAAGGTGCTTGGTCTTGATCTTGATTTATCAGATCCTGCAAATGTTCCTGTACGTCCTCCAATCCTTTGTCCTGGATGTCCTCACAGAGCTACCTACAGTGTGCTTAAGAAGCTTAAGATACATGCCAGCGGTGATATCGGATGCTATACACTTGGAGTTGCAGCTCCACTTTCAGTAGTAGATACAACACTTTGTATGGGTGGTTCCATTTCTATGCTTCATGGTATGGAGAAGGGTAAAGGAAAGGACTGGGTTAAGAACTGGGTTGCAGTTATCGGAGATTCTACCTTCCTTCATACAGGTGTTAATTCACTTATGAACATGGTATATAACCAGGCTACAGGAACAGTTATCATTCTTGATAATTCTACTACAGGTATGACTGGTCACCAGAATCATCCTGCTACAGGTAAGATGCTGAATGGTGAAGAGACTTTCGCAATTGATCTGGTTAAGCTTTGCGAGGGAATGGGGATTAAGAATGTTAAGGTTGTGGATGCCTTCGATCTTGAGAAGCTGGAGGCAACCATTAAGGAAGAAGTAGCAAGAGATGAGCTGTCAGTTATTATTTCACAGTCACCATGTGCGCTTCTTAAGACATATGTTCCTAAGGGTAAGTGCTTCGTTGATACTGAGAAATGTAAGAAGTGCGGAAAGTGCCTGACACCTGGCTGTCCTGCAATTAAGAAGGACAAAGAGACAGGCTTCTCAGTTATAGATGAGACCATGTGTAACGGATGCGGACTGTGTCAGCAGTTATGTCCATTTGATGCTATTTCCTTAAGATAAATTGGTGGAGCGAACCCGCTGCGTAAAGCTAGAAGCTCAGGACTCCAGGGCTCGATAACATGAAAGGAGTATGATTATGAAGAAGATAGTAACCTCAATTCTTCTTGCATTAATTCTTCTAGTAGGAAGCATTTCCATGGGAAATGTAGAAGCTGCGAGCCGCAGCAAGAAGAAAGCTTACAAAGCATATTACGACTGGATGAAAAGCAGTGCAGCCAAAGAGTATAAGAAGTTCAGACTGGAAGATCTTGATAAAGATGGTATACCTGAACTTATAGCTCTTAATCAGGAAAGAAATATGACCTATATTGACTGCTACATGATATGTGCCTTTGATGGTACTAAGGTTAATACTATTTCCCTGATGGCAGGAGTTGCCGGCGCTGGTGGATACAGAGGAAGTTCCTCATATATTCCGAAAAAAGGAAAGATTTATGAATATAGTTTTCATTCCATAGGAAGCTATGAGTATAAAACCGCTTATACTCTGAAGAAGGGTGTCTTCAATAAGAAGCATAGTCTTAGTATGGAAAGAATTTATACGAATGGGAAATTTAAGGCTACATATAAGTATAATAATAAAAAAATCAACAAGAAAAAGTTCAAGTCTTTGAGCAAGAAGTATTTTTCAAGCAATAAGGAAAAAAGCTTTGAAGATTTAAAATATATTTCAAAGAAGAAAATGCTGAAAAAGCTTAAATAATCCAATAATAAACGAAAGGACTATAGATATGGTAACGAATATAATGATAGTAGGTGTCGGTGGTCAGGGAACACTCCTTACAAGCCGTATCCTGGGCGGACTTGCAGAGTCTGCAGGTTATGATGTTAAACTTTCAGAGGTTCATGGAATGGCACAGAGAGGTGGTTCCGTTGTTACCTATGTAAGATATGCAACAGAAGGTGAGGCAGTTACAGAGCCTATAGTAGAAGAAGGCTGTGCTGATGTACTTATAGCATTTGAGAGACTTGAAGCACTCAGATATGCACATTTTCTTAAGAAAGATGGTGCACTTATCGTAAATGATCAGCGTATTGATCCGATGCCTGTTATAACAGGAGCAGCTGAATATCCTGATGGAATCCTTGAGGGACTTCGTGAGAAATATAAGGTATATTCAATTGATGCTATGGCTAAGGCTGAGGAACTTGGAAATACCCGAGTATTCAATACAATAGTTCTTGGTATGGCAGCACGTCATATGAATTATACCAAGGAGCAGTGGATTGAAGTGATCAAGTCCAAGGTTCCACCTAAGACAATTGATATTAATCTTGCAGGTTTCGAAGCAGGCTACGCAAACTAAACTATTTAGAGGCAGACGATGATAAGTCGTCTGTCTTTTTTATATAATAGGAAACTGTGTTTCCTATTATATAAAAAACGCTCCGCTAAGGATGCGTCTCGGCGCGCAAGGGACGTTAGGTGCCAGTGGCACCTGGTTTTAGTCCACGAGGCTATGCCGAGGGCGGGAGATAGCTGCCTTTGGGCAGCACGCGCCTCGCGCGGAGAGTGTCGCAAGCGACAATCTTTTTTATGAGCGACACTCTTGTTGTGTGATTGATTTATGTATTATTAAGGAAGCGTTAAGGTTTAAAGATTAGTTCAGAAAGAAAAGGCAGTTATTATATACACATAAAATAAATACGGCACCGAGATAAAGCAAAATAAAGAAGAAAGCAGGGGTGCTTATAAGTGATAAATGTTCTATAATAGACAAGGAGGTAAAAGTTATGTGGACAAGGAAAGAATTAAAACAAAAAGGTAAGGAGAAATTTAAGAAGAATTACTGGAAAGCAGTTCTGGTTGCACTTATTCTTTCAATAGTTGCTGGTACTTCAGGAGGTTATTCAGGAGGAAATCCTGCAAATATCGGAAGTACATTTAAAAATCACGGTATTGGTGAAGTGAAAGATGAGAATATAGATGAAATATCTGACGAAGATAAAGACATCGAGATCAAGGATGATGAAAGTAAGAACGACAAAAACGATGACGATGCTTTCTCATTTACAATTGATTCCGAGGATCCGGAAGGCAGCATGAATGAAATTACAGAAAAACTTGCTGACATGGACGAGAAGGATTCAACTGCAGCAATCATAATATTTTTTGTTGTATTCTCAATAGTATTCATAGTAATATTTGTAATAGTTGCTTGTATGGATATATTCCTATTCAACCCACTTCAGCTTGGATGTAACAGATTCTTCTTCAAGAATCTGGATGAAGATGCAGGAATATCAAATGTAGTATATGCATTTGATCATAACTATAAGAATGTAGTAAAGAATCTTTTCTATAGAGATATGTATCTGTTCTTCTGGTATCTGCTTCTCTTTATTCCTGGAATCATTAAGTCATATGAGTATCGTATGATTCCATATCTCTTAGCTGAGAATCCTAATATGACTAAGGAAGAAGTATTCGCAGAGAGTAAGAGACTTATGACAGGTAATAAGTGGAAGGCATTCGTTCTGGATCTTTCATTCATCGGATGGGGTATACTTTCAGTATTCACCTGTGGAATCCTTTCAGTCTTCTTTGTAAATCCTTATAAATTCTCTACTAATGCAGCTCTTTATGAAGCTCTTAAGTATGGAACAGAGGAGTAAGAAAGAAACTAATTCAAAGATAATATAATAATCATTAAGGCATAGTGGGGCATAGACCCCACTTATGCTGTGTTATTCGCATAATTCTGTAAATTAAAGGGGGATAAACTTAATGGCCTACAAAATTCTAATCGCGGATGATGAAGCGGAAATCAGAGACCTGCTTCGTCTCTATCTTGAAAATGAAGGGTATAAGGTTGTGGAAGCCGGAGATGGTATTCAGGCTCTGAACCTTATAAGGAGTGAGAAGCCGGATCTCTGTGTTCTTGATATTATGATGCCGGAGATGGATGGATATAAGGTTCTCAGAAAAATGCGTGAGGACAGCAATATTCCTGTAATCATATTATCAGCTAAGGATGCCGATTCAGAGAAGATTCTGGGGCTTAATCTTGGAGCGGATGATTACATTTCCAAGCCTTTCAATGCTCTGGAGGCAGTTGCCAGAGTTAATTCAAATATCAGAAGATTCTACAGCCTCGGAGCCAGTGAAGTTAAGGTTGAGAAGGTTAAGGTGAGAGATTTGGAACTGGATCCGGACTCATGCACTCTGATGAAGAATGGTGAAATCATTGAACTTACTTCAGTTGAATATAGGATAATGGAATTATTTATGACTCATCCGGGAAAGGTTTTCACCAAGCAGCAGATATATGAGCATGGCTGGGATGAGGATTATTTCGTAGCGGATAATAATATAATGGTATGTATCAGTAAACTCCGTGCTAAGCTTTCAGAGGATCCGAATGAATATATCAAGACTTTGCGCGGTCTTGGTTATCGTTTTGGATAGAACTGAAGAAACAATCAAATGAAACAACTTTAGGAAGCTACTCATAATCTAACTTATCAGAAGCTGATTTTTGCTTCTCATAATCTGGCATGTGAGATAATGAGAAGCATGGAGATATATTTATGAATACATATAAGGAACTTCAGATATTTCTTATCAAAAAATTTGCAATTGTAGTATTGGCGGTAAGTGTGGCAGAGTATGGAATCATTTCGTTAATTAACCATACTCTGGTTCCTTTTGTTATGCATACATTTTTCGGAGACGCAGATATGGATATAATCGGCCTGATAGGGCTGGCATATCTGATGCTGATGCTTTTGGGAAATGTTATTCTTACAATATTACAGAATATACTTCCTTCCAGCGCAGCTTATCCGGTTACATACCTGCTTAATTCCCTGGACAAAACATTGGACACAATTATGGTACAGGATAATGGTACTGTTGAGGATATGAATATCAAAGAGAAGATTTTCCTTCTCATGATTCTTCTTACAATTCTTGTGGTTGTAGTTGTA
Source organism: uncultured Lachnospiraceae bacterium (assembly GCA_902782965.1). Classification (GTDB taxonomy): domain Bacteria; phylum Bacillota; class Clostridia; order Lachnospirales; family Lachnospiraceae; genus Eubacterium_Q. Next base: position 2,327 of record CACZPG010000023.1, on the reverse strand, counting down.
CCTTATCTGATAGGTGCTGTCTACTATGCAAAGATTGTAATAAATCAGGTAAGGCAGATAGAGGAAGCCGACAGAGCTAAGCAGAAGGAATACGAGAAGAAGAGAAATCTTATGCTGTCAGATATTGCTCATGATCTCAGAACGCCTATTACTACGGTATCCGGTTATGCCAAGGCACTATCTGATGGAATGGTATCAGAGGAACGGCAGGATGAATATCTGAATGCAATTCAGAATAAGTCCAGAAGAATGAATGACCTGATCAATCTGCTATTTGATTATGTGAGACTTGACAGTGAAGGCTTCAGGCTGTCGATTGAAAAGGTTGATATATGTGAGCTTGTCAGGGAAGCGGCTGCATTTCAGTTTCAGGATATTGAAGATGCAGGAATGGAGCTGGAGGTTGATATACCTGAAGATATCATAAAAATAAATGCTGATAAGCTTCAGCTTTCGAGAGTTATTACGAACCTAATTACCAATGCAATCAAACATAATTCAGCGGGAACCAGGATAGGGCTTTTTCTGACAAATGAAGAAGAGAAGATCAGAGTAATGGTTGCTGATACCGGGGAAATGATAGGAAAAGAGCATAGTCAGCATATTTTCGAACCCTTTGTTATGGGAGATGAATCCAGAAGTACTAAAGGTGGATCGGGACTTGGACTGTCCATAGTGAAGAAAGTAGTTGAAATGCATGGATTTAATATCAGACTCGTCCAGCAGCCCATGATAAGAAAATATCCGGTGGTGGAGAATTACAGCAAAATGTTTATGATAGTCATAGACAATCCGGCATAATTATTCTGATTCACTTCGGCGGGCTTTCTCCCATCTGATAAATGCGACTCCCATGATGATTATATATCCGACAATGCTGAGGGGTACCGGAACTTCCTTGAAGAAGATGATTCCCCAGAGAGCCGCAAATATAACCTGAAGATAATCGAATACGGAAAGCTTTTTGGCAGGTGCGAATTTGTATGCAGTGGTGATGGCGAACTGTCCTACTGCAGCAGAAAGTCCTGCCATTATCATTATTATCCATTGCTTCGGACTCATAGGTATATAATTAAATATAAGGAAAGGTAGTGTCAGAAGACATGAGAAGAGTGAGAAGCATATGACAATAACAGGCGTCTTTGCGCCCTTACCACCGGCACGCCTCACGAATACATAGGCTGTTCCTGCACCAAAACCTCCGTAGAGTCCGATCATGGAAGGTACCAGTTCCATGTTGCTTCCGGTAGGGCGTATTATGAAGAGCGCACCTATAAAAGCAACGATAGTTGCCACGATATCCAGTCTTGAAGGTTTCTCTTTAAGAAGCGGAATGGATATGAGGATTGCGAAGAAAGGTGACAGCTTATTCAGCATATTTGAATCAGCCAGATCAAGTTTATCTATTGCATAGAAATTGGCAATCAGTCCGGTTGTACCGAAGAGACATCTGCAGAATATATCAAGTCGGCAATTTTTGGGAATTACGAATTTCTCTCTTTTGATAAGAAGGGTAGCTACCGCGATTATCAGAGCGAAGGCATTCCTGAAGAAGGCCTTCTGCATGGTAGGAAGATCACCGGCAAGACGCACGAAAAAGGTCATGAAAGAGAAGCCTATTGCAGCTATCACTATGCATATGATTCCCTTCAATTGTCCTTTCATAATCGAATCCCTTCTTTATCTGAAATGTTCTGGCCATAAGATGATTAATGTGTGAATTAAATTAATAAAAGAGATTATAGCATTATAGGAAGGCTATTGCCATTCTCTATAATATACAAAAATTTTACGATGTACTTCTGATGTTTATTGAAATTGATGGCTATATATTATTTTTTTGTGATACAATAACATAAGTGTCAAAAGTCAAAATGCGTTCCTGCTTGCAGGAAAACGGGGTGTCAAAATATAATCATATAATAAATACTTGGGAGAAATATACTATGAGAAGGGTACTTGTTGTTGAAGATGATCGTGAAATACGAACTCTGCTAAAGGCGTTTCTTTCGGAAAATGATTTCAAGGTAGATGAGGCTAAGGATGGAAATGAGGCGTCAGCTCATATAGCTGAAGATGAATATGACATTATACTGATGGACATGATGCTGCCTTATAAGTCAGGGGATGTCCTGATAAAGGAACTTCGGGCTTCAAAGGATCCTGAGAAAAGGGAAACTCCTGTTATAGTGCTTTCTGCTAAGACAATGAAGGATACCCGTTTGGAGGTACTCAGGATGGGGGCTGATGATTATATTATCAAGCCCTTTGATCTGGATGAAGTACTGGTCCGGATTGAAGTCGTACTGAGAAGAAGTGACAGTGGG
>CACZPG010000022.1 GCA_902782965.1 uncultured Lachnospiraceae bacterium | reverse complement strand
ATAGGAAAGGAAATAGTGACGGTTCTGAGCAAAATCAGTTAACGCGAAATAATAATGATAATACAGAATTATCGTCAACTTCTGTAGAAACTGAAATGACAGAATCAATAGTGTCAACAGAGGAAATTACAACTGAATATGTAGATGATGGAAGAGTAAGAATTGATATTAATAAATCGGCCATTTTTAATTCAGATGCGCCTATATATTTGAAAATGTATACCACTGAATGGAGTGATGAGGAATGGTATTATGTGCAATTTGACGTATATATAATTAATAATTCAGAGAAATTACTAAATGATTGGACAGTTTTATTTGAAGGTTTTGGGGATAAATGTGAGTTGGTAGAAAGATTATCACATGGATGGGTAAATTTTGCTGATGGTAAAATAAAAGTATATAATTCGGGTGACGTCCTCTATGAATGTGATGACACCAGGGTTGGATGGCATGATGAGAGATATGAGGATTTTTGGCCGGTGGGTTTTGTTGTTCGTTTTTCTACGAAAGATGAGGCTAAAAAGGCTCCGACTGATATTAAATTATATATTAAAGATATTGAATACAATGTGGATGTCATTAATAATGGGCTTGATAGTTTGGATTTGGAAAAGGATATATCAAGCGCTATTATTTATCATGATATTAATGCTATTGATAAATACATTGAGTATGAATATACAGAGAGTCAATATAAATTGATATTTGCAAGTTTAGATTATGTCCATGATGTATACTCGACATCGGCGCTCAATCCGGGAAGAGATGATATTTTTTATACTATAATTGAATACTTTGAAACAAGTGAAATACCAGACATGAATTATTCAATAGAGAATGGTAATGATGGTTTAGTTATTAGGATGTATTCGTATGAAGACATAAAGAAATTGCTATCATTGGTATTTACAGATGATGAAATAGATAGATACTCGAAAAAACTATCTGACACAAAGTATGGATCTGGTATTGATAAGGATAAAAATCGCTTTGCAATCAAATATTCCAATCAAGGAAATGAAGCCTATCTATCCTATGATTATGATGACCCTATATATTATACGAGTTACCACTGGTATGTTAAGGTTGATGATAAGGTCTTTGTTGCAGATGGTCAGAGGGACAATATGGGGGATTATAGATTTGATTATTACCAGTGTAATTTTCCTAAATAATGGAATTGTTTTCATATTAAGAATAATATTACGACGAGCAGGATGGATAGATTACTATGAAAAAGAGTAAGAATATGAAAATCAACAGAATAGTTATCTGCCTTCTTTTGGTCAGTGCTGTACTCCTTGGATGGACTTATTATCTTCAGGTCAGAAAGATCGACTTTGAATATGAACTGGATTCTGAAGAGTTCATTTCTGCTGAGATAGACGGAATCAATTCTTATTTTATTACTGAAGAAGTTACTGAACTGAAGGGGTCCATAAAGGGCCAAAAGCCTGACAAGCTGAAATATACTTTGTATGGCAGTTCGGGATATGTTCTTGGTAAGGGTAAGCTTTCTCAGAAAAATGATTGGACTATAGATGATGTTGCGCTTTTGACAGGGGCTAATATCCTTGTTTTGGAAGCAAGGTTTAATGGAAGAATATATCCTTTATACAGAGTTTATTCTATTTACAATGAAAATGAAGAGAACGAAAAACGTCTTAATCTTGAGGGGAAGGATACCGATGGAGATGGACTTGACGATCTGTTCGAACTAAAGAATTCATATACAAACCCTGAAAAGGCTGATAGTGATGGAAATGGTATAAATGATGGAGATGAGGACACTGATGGCGATGGATTATCTAATGCTACTGAATTGCAGTATGGTTGTCTCGTAAATGAGCCGGACAGTGACCTTGATGGCGTGAATGATGCAGACGAGCTTAAATACGGCTGTGATCCTTGTAAATATGATACTGACGAGGACGGTGTAAGCGATGCTTGCGAAATCAAATACGGTCTTGATCCAAATGGGACAGATGATAACTATACTGTTAATTATTCTGAGACCATCAGCCTCCCTGATGATGTTAGCGTAGAAGTTGTGACAAGTATGGATGCCAGAGATATCTATAACTCTTTGATATCGACATTTCCGGCTTTTGCTGTAATTGCTGATGAAGATCTTGACTGCGTTTTGTCTCAGGGAATTGTCATGTCTGAAGAAACAAGAAAGTCAGATGTTAAGATCAGGCTTAAGGAAAGCTCTGATAAAGAACTATATGTGTGTACCGTGAATGAAAATGGTGATCTGACAGCAGTTAATGTACTTGGAAATGATCTGATGGATGTCAGTGAATACATGAAAGTTGATAAGGGCATGCTGTTCTTTACGGATATTAAGACGTATGTTAAGAGAGTTAGTGGAAGAGACGATTCATATCAGAATGTCGATTATATTGATGATGCACAGATAGATAATGATAGGGATGGTTTTACAAGAGATATAGATCCGGATGATAACAAGGCTGATGTCTTCATGACTTACGAAAACTATCTGAATTATTATTTTTCATATTTTGTTGATAGTGTAATGGGATTTGCAGTCAAAACTATTCCTGTAGAGGGACATACTGATGTAATAAATCTGAATATAACAAGTAGCAGATTCAAAGAATGGGGGCATTCATGGGCTATTTTTTCATATAGAAACGAAAATATACCTTATAAATTTGAATCTAAAACATTTAGCTTTTTTCCGGATTTTGGTACTCCTATGTTATCAATGGCAAAAGGTGATTCATTTAAAGGCAGAATTGAAACAAATAAATATGAGTATATAGTTGGTAAAAATACAAATATTAGAGATATTGGAAGAAATTTATATGATAAAACTGAAAATGCAGAGATAATTCTACCATGTGGAATAAGGTATTTTGATTATACTGGTGAAGAGGTGGATAATCTTATTTTTGAATATAATAATGACTATATGAAAGATTACAATCTCTATACTAATAATTGCACAACATTTGTGATTGATTTATTTAGATATTTGGGTATTGAGCTTGAAATAAATACTGAGGTTAATGATAATGACAGCATTTGGAATCACCCGTATTTAACTGTTACAACTTATGCAGCGGGTCAAATAGCAAGAAAAAAGATGTCGTATGGTTGCTCTCCTGGACAAGCGGCGTATTGTATTATGAGAAATTATCCTGATGAATATGTATACAGAGTATATGATTATGAGCTAAAGGCTGAGCTGAATGGTAAAAATCTATATGATGGATATACATCGAATAGGGCTATTGTCAGCTGCTTTAAAACGGAAGTTAAAAGCAGAAAACCTAAAGGAGCCAATGTTGTTGATATAGAAGAAGATACTGAAAACCAGGGCGGTATGCTCAAATGGGATGACAATTATCTTGAATTGATGAGAGACGTATTTCCATATCTGGACTCAGATGCTTTATTCCATGATGAAATAACAATTATAGAGAACCTGTCTGATGAAAAGAAAATCGAGGGTGTATTTGAAGCTTTAACCTGGGGGACTCGTAGCTTGGAGTATTATGAAAGTAACAGATCAAGCTGGCCATCGTACTATGTGTATAGCACGGATGATGTCATTAAAATGGCGAGCATATTCACAGGAACAAAGCCGACTGTAGATGAGCTGGATGATGTTGCAAAAGGATTATGCGCTAATGCAGTGTCTCAAGACATACAGTTTGAATCATTTAAGGTTGATAATGACCGGGTGAGTGCTATAATTGCTCAGGCCGGTGGACCGGATTGTTCTATCGATAAAATTGACTTGTATGATAATTATGTGGATGTTTATTATTCGATTCATTGGGTTGGGGAGGATGCCGGTATTCCATGGGTTGCTCATTTTGTCGGAGGGGATGATGGTCTTCCAAAGTTTGAATATGCTAAACGTTTGAATTGATATGACAGTAATATCGCTAAGAGGATGAATTGATATCGTATTTATATAACTGGTTTTTGGAGATTAAAAAAGAACGGGTTTGACTCATGTGGTCAAACCCGTTTCGACATTTTGAATGTTTTAAATACCAGATTTATTGCTTTGGCAATTGATACAGTCAATCAGATAATTCGTTATCATAACTGATTTGTATTTGTTGTTTCAACCTTAAGTCTGATGCTTAATCTGACAACTGCTATGCTTATTATAATGATTATAATCGGGACAATCAGAAATATATAATATGCAATTCCTTTTGAAGCTGATCGGTCTTCGCTGACAAGAGCAACGATAAAGAATGATGCTATTGATAGTATCAAGCTTTGGATCAAAAGTCCTATAGCGCATCCGACATAATTGCTGAAACCGGCAAGTATGGCAAGAATTGTAAGTATTATCAGACCGACAAAAATGATGAAACCATGGCCATCAGACAAGGAAACTGATTCACTGTATAAACCATTGCCGTAAGTGGCTGCAGGAAGGAACATTGCTATGAACTCGAGTGCTGTAAGTATAAATATAGCGATCCTACATTTCTTAAGTGTTACGCCAGCCGGTGTGAGTGGGGTAGTGTTTCTCGGACGAGGCTGTTTTGGTGTATTGTTTATATTATAATTGAATGAATAATCATAATTTATGTCATTATACTGTGGATAAGACTGTTTATATGGTGCCTGCGTGTAACTTTGCGTATAATACATAGATGGCAGTTCCTGCTGATATTGATGAACAGGCTGGGCATTCTGATTCTGCTGATACGACTGAGCAGACTGAACGTTCTGATTCTGCGTATAGGATTGAGCAGTTTGAATAGTCTGATCCTTTTGAGGTGGCTGAACGGATTGTTCTAACTTAGCTTGTGATTGCTGGCTTTTCTTTATATACTGATCTGCTTTTGATTCCTTCTTATACTGAGTATCATCTGATTTTTGTGATGAGACAGACTTGTTTTCAGTATGAGACACAGTTTTATTCTCTACATGTGTCGCCACTTTTTTATATGCATCATTTGTAACTTTCTCTGCAGGAGGTTCGACCGGTGTAAAACTGTCATGAAGAGGAGCGACAGATTCTGTTTTAGTCTCTATTGGATCATCTGCAAACAGCAATTCAATATCGTCAACATTTTTTAACAATTCAGTTTTATCATCATCAATCTCAATTGGTACAAAGATTTCTTCTACAGGTGATAAATCGTCTGATATATTTATGTTTTTACCTAATACTGAAGTTAACTCTTCTGAATTATCTATGCTTCTAATT
>CACZPG010000021.1 GCA_902782965.1 uncultured Lachnospiraceae bacterium | reverse complement strand
ATGGGACAGGATTATGTAGACTATGCCATGTCCGTTATTACAGAGCGTGCATTACCGGACGTAAAGGATGGCCTGAAACCTGTTCAAAGAAGAATAATCTATTCTCTTTCGGAATTAACAAAATCTGACAGCCCACATCGTAAGTGTGCCCGTATTGTAGGTGACACAATGGGTAAATATCATCCCCATGGAGACAGTTCTATCTATGAAGGACTTGTTAATCTTGCCCAGAACTGGAAGCTGCCTATACCGCTTGTTGATCCTCATGGAAATTTTGGCGATGTATCAGGATCAGGTGCGGCTGCGATGCGTTATACGGAGGCCCGTATTTCGAAATATGCAGAAGAAGGACTTAAGGATCTGAAGTATTGTGAATTCATGCCGAATTTCGATGGTACGGAAACCGAACCTGTTCATATTCCATTTCTTGTTCCTAATATGCTTACTTCAGGAGCTACCGGAATTGCAGTTGGTATGGCTACCAATATACCTACTCATAACCTTGAAGAGGTTGCAGATGCTGAAATAGCATATCTGGAGAATCCTGATATAACTACAGAAGAACTTCTTAATATTGTCAAGGGACCTGATTTTGCAACAGGCGGAATAATAAATGCAGACAGAGATACTCTTTTACAGATATATGAGACAGGTCTTGGAAGGATCAAGGTTCGTGGTAAGGTTGAAATCAGAGATGCCGGTCGTGGCAGAAGATCAATCTGCGTGACTGAGATTCCGTTTACAATGATCGGGTCTACCGAGAAATTTCTTAATACTGTGGCTGACCTTGTCAGACAGGGTAAACTTCCTGCGGTAGTAGACATAGCTGACAGAGGTGATAAGGACGGTGAATGTCTTGCCATTGATGTTAAGAAAGGTACAACTGATGAAGAGATAGAGAAGATTCTGAATCTTCTATATAAAAAGGCCGGATTGGAAGATACCTACAGTGTAAATATGAACTGTATCTATAATAAGAAGCCTGAAGTTATGGGACTTAGAAGAATCCTTGAGACCTACACGGAATATAAGTGGGAGGTTTATACAGCCAAGTATGAAAGACTTCTGGCAGATCAAAGGGATGTTCAGGAAGTAAAGAGCGGACTTCTTGAAGCAGTTGATGTAATAGATCTGATTATAGAGATTCTCCGTGGTTCTTCTACCACTAAGGAAGCTAAGGAATGTCTTATGTATGGTAAGACTGATAATATTAAATTCAGATATAAGGGATCGATAGCAGATGCCCAGCAGCTGCATTTTACAGAGAAACAGACAGATGCAATTCTTGCAATGAGACTTCAGAAACTCATTGGTCTGGAAGTCGATATTCTCATGAAAGAACTGGAAGAAGCGAAGAAGAAGATTGCTAAATATGAGAAGCTTCTTAAATCCAGAACTGCTATGAAGAAGCAGATGATAGCAGATATCGAAGATCTTAAGAAGAGATATGCGATTCCACGTAAGTCTGTAATAGAGTCTCTCGGAGAGGTTCAGATTGAGAAAGAACAGGTGGTAGCTACTGAAGAAACTATTCTTCTTGACAGATTTTTCTATATTAAATCTGCACCGAGAGCTGTATATGAGAAGAATAAGGACAGTATTGCAAGTAAATATACTCTCAATGTTATGTCAACCGATAGAATAGCGTTGTTTGACAGTGAGGGTATGGTTCATATCATCAAAGTTTCTGATGTTCTTAAGAAGCAGAATAAGAAAGATAAGAAATTCCGAATAACGGATAAGGGAATACAGATATTTGATTTCTGCCAGATGAGTCATACTGCGGATGTTGTTGCCATGCTGAATGTCTCTGAAATGAATCCTGGAGCTAATACCGATTCAAAGACTGCAGCAGAAATAATAGAAGCTAATAAGGGACAGGCACCTGAGTATAATCTTGTGTTTGTTACAGTAGAAGGAAAAGCCAAGAGAGCCGCGGCTGCCCTGTTTGATACATCCAGAAAAACCTCTCAGGCTATGAAAGCAAATGTAGTCTATGTTGGTTATGAAGGTGAATATGTGGTAGCAGAAACTGAAAACGGTTATTCAATAAAAGTAAGAACAGAAGAACTGCCTGTTCAGGGTAAAGGTGCAGGCGGCGTAAGTCTCATTTCTCTGAGGAGAGGTGATCATGTTACCTCAGCTGTAAGTGGTGGAAATGATGCTACGTTCAGTGGTATGCTGCTGTCTGATATGAAAGCTGTAAAACGAGGCGGTAAAGGAAACAAGAAAGGCAAATAGAAATCTGAGAAGGAAACGAATAAATGGCAAAGAAAGTCGACACATACGATAGTGAATCCATAAAAGTACTGAAAGGACTGGAACCGGTGAGACTGCGTCCCGGTATGTATATCGGAAGTACCGGTCGTACAGGTCTAAATCACCTGGTTCAGGAGATAATAGATAATGCAGTAGATGAGCATCTTGCCGGCTACTGTAAGAATATTTATGTAAGTCTTAATGAAGACGGTTCTGCTACAGTGGAGGATGATGGAAGAGGTATTCCGGTGGACCTTCATCCGACTGAGAAGAAAAGTGCAGAACGTGTAGTATTTACTGTGCTGCATTCGGGCGGTAAGTTCAATGATTCCGTGTATAAGATAAGTGGTGGTCTTCATGGTGTAGGTTCTGCCGTGGTAAATGCTCTTTCAAAGAAATTGATAGTAGATGTTTATCGTGATGGAAATGTTTACCATGATACTTATGAATATGGTAAGCCCAAGACTAAGCTTATCGATGGACTGCTGCCTAGTGAACCTGCTGTTCCTGCGAAAAAGACAGGTACCAGAGTTACACTCTATCCGGATGATACAATATTTGAAACCGTAAAATTCAAATCCAGCGCTATACGTCAGAGGATT